>NZ_JBEXOV010000011.1:0-128075 GCF_040611715.1 Streptomyces sp. NPDC006544
GCCGGGCCCCCGGACCCCGCGGGCCCCGGGCCGCGGGGCGGGCCGCACGGCGAGCGGCAGCGCCGGCGCGACGGGCGCACTGGCCAAGGCGGCCGCCGTGACCGCCGGACTGACCGCGGCCGGAGCCGTGTTCGGGCTGGTGCGGGACCAGACCATCGCGCACCTCTTCGGCGCCGGACACGACAGCGACGCCTTCCTCATCGCCTGGACCGTCCCCGAGATGGCCTCGACGCTGCTCATCGAGGACGCCATGGCGCTGCTGATGGTGCCCGCGTTCAGCCACGCCCTGGCCCGCCGGGCCGCCAGCCGGGCCGGGCTCACCCGCAAGGAGGCCCGCGCGCAGGATCCCGTACGCCTGCTCGTGGGGGCCACGCTGCCCCGGCTGGCCGTCCTCCTCGCCGCCGTGGCGTCCGTGCTCATCGTCGCCGCGCCGCTCGTGGTGGGCCTGCTCGCCCCCGGACTGCCGGATCCCGGGCTCGCCGTCGAATGCACCCGGATGACCGCTCTGACCGTGCTGTCCTTCGGGATCGCCGGCTACTTCAGCGCCGCGCTGCGCGCACACCGGTCCTTCGTCCCGCCCGCCGCCATCTACGTCTCGTACAACGTCGGGATCATCGGGACCATGGTGGCCCTGCACGCCCTGTGGGGGGTGCGCGCCGCCGCCGCCGGGGTCGCCGTCGGCGGGATGCTCATGGCGCTGGTCCAACTGCCCGCCTTCATCCGCAACGTCGGCTTCGGGCCGCCCCGCGCCAAGGGCGCGCCGCGCAGCCAGCGCGACCGGGACCGGCCGACGCTGATCGCCTTCGGGGTGATCGCCCCGGTCATCTTCTTCGCCGTCTTCCGGCAGTCGCAGGTGCTGGTCGAGCGGTTCCTCGCCGCCTCGCTGCCGTCCGGCGCCATCTCGCACCTCAACTACGCGCAGAAGGTCGCGCAGATGCCGATGGTGCTGTCCCTGATGATCTGCACCGTCACCTTCCCCGTCGTCGCCCAGGCCATGGCCGGCGGCGAACGCGAGAAGGCCCGGCGGCGCGTGGAGCAGGACCTGGCGCTCGCCTCCCTCGCCGTCCTCATGGGCACCGCCCTCGTCATCGGGTACGCGCCCCAGATCATCCAAGTGCTCTTCGAACGCGGCGCCTTCACCCATCAGGACACCGAGGCCACCGCCTCCGTCATGCGGGTCTACGGCCTCGGGCTGCTCGGTCACTGCCTCGTCGGGGCCCTGTCCCGGCCCTTCTTCTCGACCGCCCGGCCCACCTGGTTCCCGGCGCTCGCGATGGGCGCCGGGCTCCTCGTCAACATCGTCGCCGGGGCTTTCGCCGTCGGCTGGTGGGGCATCTACGGGATCGCCGCCGCCAACGCCGCGGGCATCTCCACCACCGCCGTGCTGCTGCTCACCGGTCTCGGCTCGCGGATCATCGCGATCCAGGTCCGCCGGGTCGCGATCAGCATCGGCCGGCTCTCGGTCGCCGCCGTCGCGGCCTGCGTCACCGGCTGGATCGCCGGTCCGATGATCCCCGACCCGCTGGTCAGCGCCGCCCTCGGCTGCCTGCTGGTCCCGGCCATGTTCGGGGCCACCGGCATGGCCATACGGGCGCTGGAGATCATCGCCCTGCCCGGGCAGCTCGCCCAGCTCACCGCTCACCTCACCTCCCAGCTCACCCAGAGGTTCCGCAATGTCCGCTGACACCGATACGGCGGCCGCCGCCGCGCCGGTTCCCGCCCGCCGGACCGCATCGCCGTGGGTCCTGATGTACCACTCCGTCGCCGAGTTCACCGATCCCGCCGAGGACCCGTACGGCATCACCGTCACCCCGCGCGCGCTGGAGGCCCAGCTGCGGTGGCTGCGCTCCCGCGGCCTGCGCGGCGTGTCCGTCGGCGAGCTGCTCCGGGCCCGTGCCGCGGGGCGCGGCGCCGGGCTGGTCGGCCTGACCTTCGACGACGGCTACACCGACTTCCTGACCTGTGCGCTGCCGCTGCTGCGCCGCTTCGGCTTCACCGCCACCCTCTTCGTCCTGCCGGGCCGTCTCGGCGTGGACAACGTGTGGGACCCGCTCGGCCCCCGCAAGGCCCTGCTCACCGCCGAAGGCATCCGCGAAGCCGCCGCCGCGGGGCAGGAGGTCGGCTCGCACGGGCTGCTCCACCAGGACCTCACCGCGGCCTCCGACGACGTGCTGCAGCAGGAACTGCGGGGCAGCCGCGAGCTGATCCGGGAGCTGACCGGAACGCTGCCCGCCGGGTTCTGCTACCCGTACGGGCACCTCGACGCCCGCGTCGTCGCCGCGACCAAGGACGCCGGGTACGCGTACGCCTGCGCGATCGACCCCGGACGGCTCGCCGGGCCGCACGCGCTGCCCCGTACGCACATCAGCCAGGCCGACGGCGGCCCGCGGCTGGGGATCAAGCAGCTGCGCCACCGGGTGCGGGAGCTCCGGCGGGCGGTGCACCTGTGACCGCGGACAAGGTGCTGCACATCATCACCGGCCTGGGCGTCGGCGGTGCGGAACAGCAACTTCGGCTGCTGTTGCGGCACATGCCGATGTCGTGCGAGGTCCTGACGCTGACCAACCCGGGCCCGGTGGCGGAGGGGCTGCGCGCGGACGGGGTCCGGGTCGCGCACCTGGGGATGAGCGGCAACCGGGACCTGCGGGCGCTGCCGAGGATGGTCAGGTTCATCCGGCGCGGCCGGTACGACCTCGTGCACACCCACCTGTACCGGGCCTGCGTGTACGGGCGCCTCGCGGCCCGGCTCGCCGGAGTCGGCCGCGTCGTGGCCACCGAACACTCCCTGGGCGACGGAGAGATCGAGGGCCGGCCGCTGTCGAGCGGGGTACGGGCGCTGTACCTGGCGAGCGAACGGCTCGGCGCGGCCACGGTGGCCGTGTCGGACACGGTCGCCGCCCGGCTGGAGGGCTGGGGCGTACCGGCCGGGCGCGTCCACGTGGTGCCGAACGGCATCGAGGCCCGCCGCTTCCGCTTCGACGAAGGCGTACGGCGGGTCACCCGGGCCCGGACCGGCCTGCCCGAGCGGGCGTTCGTCGTCGGCGGGGTCGGGCGGCTGGTGCCCGGCAAGCGGTTCGACGTGCTGGTGCGGGCGGTGGCGGCGCTGCCGGGCGCGCACCTGCTGCTGGCCGGGGACGGCCCGGAGCGGGCCGCGCTGCGCTCGCTGGCCGCCGAACTGGGGGCGCAGAGCCGGATCCACCTGCTGGGAGAGCGGGACCCGCTGGGCGACAGCGCCGACGGGCGGACGCCGGGGATCCCGGCGCTGCTCGCCGCGATGGACGTCTTCGTGTCCCCGTCGCGGGAGGAGGCGTTCGGGCTGGCGGTGATCGAGGCGCTGGCCGCAGGGCTGCCGGTGCTGCACGTCACCTGTCCGGCGATCGACGACCTGCCGGCGACGCAGGCGCCGGGGGCGCGCCGGATCGGCACGGACACCGAGGAACTGGTCGCCGCGCTGCGCGGGCACATGGAGGCGGGCGCCCGCAGGCTGCCCCCGCCCGCCGTGGTGCGGCGCTACGACATCGCCCGCAGCGCCCGGCAGCTCCTGTCGGTCTACGACCTCGTGGCGACCGCCCCGCCCGCCGGGGGCCGCACGGCGGGTGCCGACGGCACGGCGCCGTCGCCGGGGACCGGCTCCCGGACACCCGCGCCCCAGCCTCCCGCGGCCGCCGCCGGGAGGGACCCCGTACCGGGCCTGGAGACGGCCTCCGTGCCGGGGCCGGCGACCGGGCCGCGGACGGCGCCGGGGGGCGGCGAGGCCGGCTGACCGCGCTCCCGCAGGGGTCCCGTACCGGGGATCCGAAACCACCACCCCTCCACCAGGAAAGAGGCACGCACATGGCGGACACCGCCGAGCAGAAGAAGTCCACCCACCGCCGCCGGGTCCGGCTGCTGCCGCCGCCCGCGTGGTGGCCGTTGCCCGTCGCCGCGCTGCTGGGGCTGGCCGCGGGCGGGGCGTACGGGGTGCTCAAGGCGCCCGAGTACGCCGCCACCAGCTACGTGGTCGCCGTCCCCGACGACACCACGGAACCGGCCACCGCCCTCGGCTTCGCCCAGGCCTACGCCCGGATCGCCACCAGCAGTTCGACCCTCGCCTACGCCCAGCCCCGCGCGGGCATCGGCGTACGGCAGCTGCGCACGCAGGTCCGCGCCGAAACCTCTCCCGAATCACCGATGATCGCGATCACGGGGACCGCCAAGAGCCCCTCCGAGGCCGCCGACATCGCCAACGCGGTGGCCGACGCGCTGTCGTTGAGCAGCAACCAGGCCGCGAAGAACACCGGCGTCCAGCTGCTCCTCTTCAACCAGGCCGTCGCCCCCACCGAGCCGGCCTCCGCCTCCCCCGCCCTCGGCGGGGCCGTCGGGCTGTGCGCCGGCGGGCTGCTGGGCGGCCTGTGGATGCTGGCCCGGCCCGCCGGGCGCCGCAGGGCGCAGGACGCGGACGCCGTGGTCCCGGCCCTCGGTGAGTTCGCCTCGCTGCCCGCGCAGGGCGATCACAGCGAGACCAAGGAGAAGGAGTCCGTGCGATGACTCCGGGCTCCACCGGGGCCCTGTCGGTGACGCTGTGCCGCGACCCCCGGCAGTTCGCCGCGCTGGAAGAGCCGTGGAACCGGCTCGTCCGCGGCTGTCCCACCGCCACCCCCTTCCAGAGCCACGCCTGGCTGCACTCCTGGTGGCTGTCCTACGGCAAGGACGGCCGGCTGCGGATCGTCCTCGTGCGGCGCGGGGAGGAGCTGGTCGGCGCCGCCGCGCTGATGCTCGTGCACCGGCCGCTGCCGCTGCTCGTGCCGCTCGGCGGGGGCATCACCGACTACTTCGACGTGCTGGTCGCCGAGCGGTACGCCGGCCAGGTCGTCCCCGCGCTGGCCCACGGCCTGCACCGGGCGGCCCGGGGCGCGGTCGTCGACCTGCGCGAGGTCCGGCCGGGGGCGGCCGCCGAGGCGGTGTACGCGGCCTGGCCCGGGATCGGCAGCAGGCTCACCGACTCCACGTGCATGGAGCTGCCGGCCATGCCCTTCGACGAGCTGGTCAAGCGGATGCCGTCCTCCGGCGCGCAGCGGGTGCGGGCCAAGCTCCGCAAGAGCGACGCGGCGGGGATCGAGGAGCACGAGGTCACCGAGCAGGAAGTACCGCGCGCGGTACGGACGCTGCTGCGGCTGCACGAGAAGCAGTGGCGGGGCCGAGGGGTCACCCCCGAGCACCTCAAGCCGCGGTTCGCCGAGCACCTGACCCGGGCGACCCGGCGGATGGTGCGGGCCGGGGAGGGGCGGCTGGCCGAGTTCCGGCTCGACGGGAAGGTGGTGGCCGCCAACCTCACCCTGCTGTCGGGCGCGCTCAGCGGCGGTTACCTCTACGGGGCCGACCCGGACCTGCGCGACCGGAAGGTCGACGTGACGACGCTGCTGCTGCGCTACGAGACCAACCGCGCGCTCGCCGAGGGCCGCCCGGTGGTGAGCTTCCTGCGGGGCAGCGAACCGTACAAGAACCACTGGCGGCCCCGGACGGTCGTCAACCAGCGGCTCCTGCTGTCCACGGCCGCGCTCGCACCCCTGCTGCGGCTGCACGAGTCGCAGGTGGCGGGGCGCGAGCGGGCGGTGGACGTGCTGCGCGAGGCGTTGCCCGCCGCCCGGGACTGGCGGGCACGGCTCAACGAACTGCGGGTCCGATGACCCCGCCGTCCCGTCTAGAAGGGCCAGAAACCGGAGTTCCTGCCCCAGTCGATCTTGACGCAGACCGACTGCCTGCCGACCAGCTTGGAAAGCCACTCGCCGAAGTTGAGCGGCACGCACCACTGCGTGCTGTTGACGGGCGGCTTCTCGGGCTGGGGCTTCGGCACGACCGGCGAGGGGGCCGGGGACGGGACCTGGGGGGACGGGACGACGGGGTCGGGCACGAGGGGGCTCGGGGTCGGGGCGGGGCTCGCCGGGACCTCGGGGACCCCGGGGCTGACCTCGGGGGACGGGAGGGCCGGGCTCGGTTCGACCGGCACCGGGGGCTCCGGGCTCGGGACGGCCGGGCTGGGGACGGCGGGGCTGGGGACGGCCGGGCTGGGGACGGCGGGACTCGGGGTGACGGGGCTCGAGACCTCGGGGGACGGGACCTCGGGGGACGGGGCCGCCGGGCTCGGCACGGGAATCGGCGGCGGCGTGACGACCGGCGTCGGGATCTCCGGTGTGGGGATCTGCGGGCTCGGCACCACGGGCGTCGGGATGACCGGGGTGGGGACCACCGGGGTCGGAATCACGGGGGTCGGGACGACCGGGGTCGGGATCACCGGGCCGGGCTTCTCGGGCGTCAGTGCGTCGCGGAAGACCTTCGCCGACTGGGGGTTCTGCTTGCACTGCCACACGCCGTGCGGGCAGTAGTCGGTGATGGTGTGGTAAAGCGGCTTCTGCTGCTCGATCCACTTCAGCATGCGCCGCACGTACTCCGGGTTGTCCCCGTTGCGGAAGAGCCCCCACTCCGGGAACGAGATCCGCTTGCCGTGTGCCTTCGCGAAGTCCACGTGCTGCTGGAGCCCGTACGGCTGGCTGATCTGCTCGTCGAAGCTCCGGCCGGGAGCCTGGTCGTACGAATCCATTCCGACGATGTCGACCACGTCGTCGCCCGGGTAGCACTTGGTCCAGCCGATCGCGTCCGTGCCGCGGTTCGGGGTGAAATCGAACTTGAACTTCTGGCCGGGCACCGCGCGCATCGTGTTGACGACGCGCTTCCAGTACGCCTTCCAGTTCTCCGGATCGGGTCCGCAGCGGTGGGTGTAGGTGGTCCCGTTCATCTCCCAGCCGAGCACGATCACGGTGTCCGGGACGTCCAGCGCCACCAGTCGCTCGGCGAGCTTCCTGAAGTGCCGGTCGTACTGGCCGTCCGCGCCCGCCCGGATCAGCTGGGCCACCTGGTAGTCCGGGACCCGGGCCTCGTTGCGCTCCTGCATCGGCACGTTGAGGACGAACATCCGGTCGTCCCCGTCGAGCCGCCAGTCGGCCCAGTCCTCCAGGAAGTCGACGTTGCCCTCGATGCCGGACCAGCGGTCACCGGGCAGATAGGTGTGCCCGACCCGGATCTCCCTGCCGCCCAGCCAGCGCGACAGGAACGGGATCCGGGCCACTCCCGGCGGCCCGTAGTCGAGATAGGCGCCCATGGCGATGTCGGAGCCCGCGCCCTGTTCCTCGGGGGCCGCGAGGGCGGCCCCGGTGGCGAGCAGCCCGGCCGTCACCGTGCCGATGCAGGTGCTCGCCAGTCGGCGGCGTGGTCTGGCCATGGCTTCTCCCGAGCTTTCCTGAACCGGTGTGCTTACGAGAGACGTTAGACATCAGATCTGACGAATGGCCTGTCCGGTGACGTCCGCCTAGGCCATTCGCAGGTGCGCATCCTCCCCGCTTGGTCCGACTAGGTGAAAGACACCGTTCTCATGCACGCGCATCCCAACCAAGTGCCCGCAGTGCTGCTCAGACTCGATCGGAATCCGTTCCACCACGGAACCCTCGGCGCCGTCAGATCGCTCGGGCGCAAGGGCGTGGAGGTCCATGCCGTCGTCGAGTCCGGGGGAGGTCCCATGGGGCGTTCGCGCTACCTGCGCGCCGCGCACCCCGGGCCGTCCGGCGGACTCGACCCCGAGGCGCCCGAAGCGCTGTTGGAGTGCCTGACCGGGGTCTCCGAGCGGATCGGCCGCCCGGCCGTGCTCATCGCGATGGACGACCTGAGCGCGATCGCGGTGTCCCGGGTCGCACCGATACTGACGGACCGTTTCCGGATCCCCCATCAGCCCGACAACCTGCCCGCGCGGGTGGCGGACAAGGCCGAGCTGTCCCGGCTGTGCGCCCGCTGGGACGTCCCGCACCCGGAGACCGTGATCCCGGCCGGCGGGGCCGAGGCGGCGGAGGCCGCGTGGCGCCTGGGCCTGCCGGTGATCGCCAAGTGGAGCCGGCCCTGGCTGCTGCCCTCGGGCACGGACCTGCGCAGCACCACCCTGGTCCACTCGGCCGCCGAGGCACGGAGGCTGTACGAGCGCTCGGCGGAGGCGGGGAGCCGACTGCTGCTCCAGCGGTTCCTGCCGGCCGGGCCGGACACCGACTGGTTCTTCCACGGAGCGTTCAGCCGGGGCGGCCACCCGCTCATCGCCGGGTCGGGCCGCAAGGAGATGTCCTGGCCGGTGCGGACCGGGCTCACGGCGGTCGGGCGGTGGCTGCCGGATCCGGCGGTGGAGGAGGCCGGACTGCGCCTCGCCGAGCGGCTGGCCTACCACGGGATCCTCGACCTGGACTTCCGCCGCGACGAGCGCGGCGTCTTCCGGCTGGTGGACTTCAACCCCCGTCCGGGGGCGCAGTTCCGGCTCTTCACCGACGCGGCGGGCCTGGACGTGGTCCAGGCGATGTACCTGGACCTGACGGGCCAGCGGGTCCCCGAACCCTCGGGCGGGCCGGGACGGGTCTTCGTGGCGGAGAACTACGCGCTGCTGTCGGCCGTCCGCTCCCGCTCCCTCCCGCGCCGCGCCCCGGCCGTGCCCGCTGCGGCGGCCGCCGGAGCCGTCGCCGGTCCCGGAGCCGACGCCGACGCCGACCGGTCCGTACGGGCGCTGCCGCGCGGGGAGCGGGGGCGGGTGGAGGCGGCCTGGTTCGCCGCCGACGACCTGCGGCCGTTCCTCGCGATGCTCGCCGCCTTCCTGGGGCGGGGTGCGGGCAAGGCCGCGAGGGCGCTGCGCGGGGTCCCCGCCCAGGGCCGCCGCACGGCCCGGGCGGTGGCGAGGGCACCGCGCCAGCGCGGCGGCGACCTGCCGGCGGGGGCGGCGGCGGCCGGCGGCCCGGGTGCCTCGCGGCCCAGCCCGCCGGAGGCTCCCGCGGAGCCGGACGAGCTGGTGACGCGGTGAAGCGGAGCCGGTCGGGCCGGTGACGCGGTGACGCGGTGACCTGGACCCGGTCGGCCCGGTGACGTGGTCGGGCGGAGCCGGTCGCACCGGTGACCGGTGACCGGTGACCGGTGACCGGTGACGGGCGACGGGTGACGGGATGACGGGCCGGGGTCGACGTGGTCCGAGAAGTGCGAGACGTCCGAGAAATCGGAGAAGCCGGGGAGGGCCATGTGACTGGAGGGACAGCGGTGACGCGGATGGACGACCTTGTGGTCATCGGAGCGGGCCCGTACGGGCTGTCGATCGCCGCCCATGCCGCCGGTGCGGGGCTCGGGGTGCGGGTGCTCGGGCGGCCCATGGCCTCCTGGCGGGATCACATGCCCGAGGGCATGTACCTGAAGTCGGAGCCGTGGGCCTCCAACCTCTCGGCGCCCGGCGGGCGTTACACCCTGGCCGAGTACTGCGAAAGCCGCGGGATCGCGGCCGAACACGGAACTCCGCTGCCCATCGGGACGTTCAGTGCGTACGGGCTTTGGTTCGCCCGCCATGCCGCACCCCCGGTGGAGGAGGCGACCGTCACCGAAGTCACCCCGCAAGGCGACGGATTCCGCGTCCGCACCGCCGAGGGGCCGCCCCTGCTCGCCCGGACGGTGGCGCTGGCCGTGGGCGTCATGCCCTTCGTCCGGTACCCCGACGCGCTCCGGGAGCTGCCCCCGGCCCACTACTCGCACAGCACCGGCCACCGCGACCTGACCCGCTTCGCCGGCCGCGAGGTCGCCGTGCTCGGCGCCGGGCAGGCGGCCCTCGAGACCGCGGCCCTGCTCGCCGAGCAGGGGGCCCGGCCGTGCCTGGTGGCCCGCCGCTCCCGGCTGAACTGGAACACGGTGCCGCAGCCGCTGCGGCGGCCCCCGCTGCGCGCCCTGCGCGAGCCGCACAGCGGACTGGGCACCGGCTGGCGCAGCTGGGCCTGGTCGGAGCTGCCCTGGGCGGTGCGCAGGCTGCCCGCGCCCACCCGGGAGCGGATCGCGGCGACCGCGCTGGGCCCCGCCGGAGCCTGGTGGCTGCGCGAGCGCTTCGAGCGGCGGGTCCCCGTCCTGCTCGGGCACCGGCTGCACCGGGCGGTCGCGGCCGGCGAGCGGACCCGGCTCGGGCTGACCACCGCGGCCGGCGAGTCCGTCGTACTGGACACCGCTCATGTGATCGCGGCGACCGGGTTCACCCCGGACCTGGCCCGTCTGGACCTGCTCGACGCGGGACTGCGGGCCGCGCTGAGGACCGTCGCGGAGAGCGGGACGCCGGAGCTGGGCCCCGGCTTCGAGTCCTCGTGGCCGGGGCTGTTCTTCGCGGGGCTGCTGACGGCTCCCTCGTTCGGCCCTTCCATGCGATTCGTGCACGGCGCCGGCTTCACGGCGGGGAGACTGGTGGCAGGAGTCCGCAGGCGTCTGGGCGCGCGGGGCCCGCTGGCGGGTTCCGGCGATGCGACCCGGGCCGACCGGGCACCGGCGGCCGGGCACAGAGTGTGAGAGGGGTCCGTGATGAGCGATGAGCGAGCACAGGGCCGCGGCTGGGTGAGGATTCCGGCCAGCCGCGGGGAACAGCCCGCCACGACGAGGCCGGGGCCCCCGCACCAGCCTCCGCAGGCTGCCCCGTACCCGCATCCCCACGCCCCGTACGGGCAGTCCCCGTACGCGCAGCCCTCGTACGGGCAGCAGGCGGCGTACGGCCAGCCCTCGTACGGCCAGCCCTCGTACGGGCAGCAGGCCGCGTACGGGAGCGGCCGGTACCCGCAGGCCCCGTACGACCCCGCGACGGCGATCTACCTCTCCCTCGTCACCCGCTGGCGAGAGGCCGGACGCACCCTTCCGGGGCATCCTGACGAAGAGTGGGAGCGGCTCATTTCCCAGCCGTGCTGGCCCGGCCGTTAGGTGGTGTGAGTCTCGTGGCAGCGGCGGAGCGACGCGACAAGAGACCGGATGCGCAGAGGTCCACAAGCCCCCTCACCGGCCCCGGCGAGCGGCTCGCGCTCAACGGCATGGGCAGCTTCGAGTGGGACCTCGTCGCCGGGACGCTGGTGCTGGACGAGGCGGGCATGACGGTCTTCGACCTGGAGCCGGAAGAGTTCGACCACACCCCCGAGGGCCTGGGACTGCGGATCCCGCCCGACGACGGCGCGCGGCTCGCGGACACCGTGCTGGCGGCGCTGGAGAGCGGGGAGGAGACGTACGGCCAGTACTTCACGGTGCAGCGGCGCGACGGCCGCGACCAGTGGACGCACACGCAGGGCCGGGTGGTGCGGGACGGTGACGGCCGGCCCGTGCGGATCCTCGGCATCGTCCGGGACGCCACGGCGGAGCTCGCCCACCTCACGGTGCTGCGCAAGCTGGAGTCGGCGCGCGCCCAGCAGGCCACGATCGTGCAGCGGACCACGGAGGCCCTGTCGCGGGCGGTGACGGTCGACGACGTCACGGCCACCCTGACGGGCGCGGGCGCGCTGGAACGGCTCGGCGCGGACGGCCTGGCGCTGGGCCTGGTCGAGGGCGGCACCATAAAGATCATCGCGCTGAGCGGGGAGTCCCTGGAGATCCTCAGCGAGCGGAAGTTCACCCGGCTGGACGGCTCGTTGCCGCTGTCGCAGGCGGTGCTCACCAGGAAGGCACGTTTCGTCACCTCGCTCGCCGAGCTCTCCGGCGAGTTCCCGCTGCTCTCCGACTACCTCAACCGCATCCAGTACGACGCCGCCGCGTACCTGCCGCTCATCGCCCAGGCCAAGTCCATCGGCGGGCTGGTGCTCTTCTACCGGCGGCGCACCGAGTTCAGCCCCGAGGAGCGCAACCTCTGCCTCGGCCTGGCCGGCATCGTCGCGCAGTCGCTCCAGCGGGCGCTGCTCTTCGACCAGGAGCGCGAGTTCGCCACGATGCTGCAGGCCGCCATGCTCCCGCGCCGGATCCCCGAGATCACCGGCGGGGAGATCGCCGTGCGCTACCACTCGGCCTGGAGCGGGCGCGAGGTCGGCGGGGACTGGTACGACGTGATCTCGCTGCCCCGCGACCGCGTCGGGATCGTGGTGGGCGACGTACAGGGCCACGACACGCACGCCGCCGCCATCATGGGCCAGTTGCGCATCGCGCTGCGCGCCTACGCGGGCGAGGGCCATCCCCCGTCCACGGTGCTGGCCCGCGCCTCGCGCTTCCTCGCCGAGCTCGACACCGAACGGTTCGCGACCTGCATGTACGCGCAGGTGGACCTGGAGAGCGGAGGAGTGCGGGCGGTCCGCGCGGGCCACCTCGGACCGCTGATCCGGCACACGGACGGGCGAACGGGCTGGCCCAACGTGCGCGGCGGCCTCCCGCTCGGGTTGGCCACGGTCTTCGAGCAGGAGGAGTTCCCCGAGACCCGGCTGGACCTGGTCCCCGGCGAGACCCTCGTGCTGTGCACCGACGGCCTCGTGGAGGAGCCCGGGACCGCCATCACCCAGGGCATGGACGCCCTCGCCCACGCGGTCCGCAGCGGCCCCCAGGAGGCCGGGGCGCTCGCCGACCACCTCTCGGACCGGCTGTGGGAGCGCTGGGGCTCCGGAGACGACGTGGCCCTGCTGGTGCTGCGCCGGGCCCCCGACCCGGGCACCCACCGGGCCCCGCGCATCCACCAGTACGTCCACCAGGCGGACCCCGAAGGGCTCTCCGAGGCCCGCTACGCCCTGCGGCAGGCGCTGCGCGACTGGGGCATGCCGGAGCTCGCCGACGACGTGGAGCTGGCGGCGGGAGAGCTGCTGGTCAACGCCCTCCTGCACACGGAGGGCGGAGCGGTGCTGACGATGGAGGTGCTGCCCGAGCCCGTCCGGCGGATCAGGCTCTGGGTCAAGGACCGCTCCAGCGTGTGGCCGCGGCGGCGCACGCCGGGGGAGTCGGCGACCACCGGACGGGGACTCCTGCTGGTGGACGCGCTGGCCACGCACTGGGGCGTGGAGTCCCGGGGCGACGGCAAGGCGGTGTGGTGCGAGTTCGACGCGGCGGGCCACGCGGCGCGCAGCGCACCGTGACCGACGGCTCACGCCGAGTTGTGGACTGCGCGGGGCGGGGCGAAGATGCGGTCCATGGAACAGGAACGGATTCTTGTGGTCCTGCGGGTCCCGCGGGTCCTGCCGGTGGTGCGCGTGCTGCGGGTTCCGCCGTGCGCCGACTGAACAGGGGCGCCGTGACGGGCGTCCTGGCGCTGCTGCTGTTCGCCGCCGGGGTTCCGAAGGTGGTGGACTGGACGACCGGGCGCCCGCACGCCGACCCGGGGTGCCAGACGGTGGCCTTCATGTCGATGACGGGCGTCGCGCCCGAGTGCCGCTGACGCCAAGACACCGCGGACGCCCGGGCGTCCGGCCGCCTCCGGAACCCGCGCCCGCGCCCGCGCCGGGCGCCGCGGACGCCACTGGCCCCCAGCGGCCCGCCGACGCGCCGACGCCCGGGTCCGGGTAGCGGCGGCTACCGGACGGGGCGTCGCGCACGGGGACGGTCTACCGGTGGTCGATCACCGTGACCGGGTGGGCGTACTCGGCGATGGTGTCGACCGAACGGGGCAGCAGGCGGCCGAACCGGACCTCCTGCAGCCGGGCCTCGGCCATCGCCTCGCCCGCGTGGATGCTCGGGGTGAGCCGGAGCGTGCCGTGGGCCGACCACCCGTGCTCGGTGCCGTCGCACCGGGCCTCGCCGGCGCCGATGCTGAGGCGGACGTCGTCCTGGACGACGGTCGCCTTGATCTGAACCGTCCCGGAGCGTGACGGGGCGGTGCAGTGGTAGGCGCCGGAGAGGTGGATCGTGCCGTCTTCGGCGATGTGGGCCTCCGAAGATACGTAAATGTCATTTCCGTAGGGCGCGGCATTCGCCGGAGCGGTGAATACCGCCGTGGCGCCCAGTGCGGCGAATGCGGCCAGGGCCATGCGGGGGCCGGACGCGGACATCGTTCCTCCTGTTGGACGGGGGTTGCGCGGGATTGTGGAATTCCGCCGGAACGCATTGTGCTGGCATATGGAGGGCAATGCGTTCCGCCTGCTCGTGTCGGTGAGTGCAATTGCCTGCTCGGGCGCGTGAAACTGGCCGCGATACGTTCCCGAAGATCCCCGAAGGGATCCCGCATGCGTCAGTCCTCCATCCGCACGCCGTCGGCTTCCGCACTCGCCGCCGCCGCCCTCCTCCCGCTCCTGCTGTTCGGTGCCACGGCCTGCTCCGGCGCCCCGGAGGGCGCCGCGCTCGCCCCGGCCGCGGCGCCCGCCGTACCGGTGGACGACGGCGCGCCGGGCGCCGGGGACGATCCCGTGGCGGAGGAGGGCGGGGCCGCGCGCGCGGCGTCGAAGGACGCCCACGTGGGTGACTCCGTACGGGTCAAGGGCAAGGAGGTCGGCCGTCACCTGCAGGTGGTGCTCAACGCGTACGTGGACCCGGCGGTGAGCGTGGAGAAGAACTTCGCCCCGGCCGCCGGCAAGCGCTGGGTGGCCGCCTCGATGTCCTTCGTCAACGTCGGCGGGGCCTCGTACGGGGCTCTTGGGCGCATGTGGGCGCTCGACGGCGCGGGGCAGCGCCACGCGGTGGTGCCCACGGGTGAGCTCACGACCGGCAAACCGATCGTCTTCGATTCCCTCGCGGTGGGTGAGCGGGCCGAAGGCTGGGTGGTGTTCGAAATCCCGGAAAACACTCGCATCGTGCGGCTCCAGTACCAGGACGCGAACATGCAGGCGAATTCCGGAGGTGGATTCTGGGCCGTCTAGCCCGGCCGGGTGAAACGGCGTCAAAGGGGCGGGGCGGCGGCCACTAAGGTGCGGCGCATGACTTCTACCCAGGCCGAACTCGACCGCTCCAAGCTCGGCACCCTTTCGGTGCTCGCGTGGATCGGCGACCCCGAAGAGGCCCACGACATTCCCTACCTCCTCGCTTACATCCTCGGCGACGGACCCGACGGGCCGGCGGCGAGCGAGGCGGCCGCCCGCGGTCTGCTGGAGGAGATCGGCCTGCCCATCGGTGACGTGGTGATGGACGGCGTCCGCAACCCGGCCGGCTTCCCGGTGCAGATCCTCCTGGAGGGCAACCAGATCGCGCTGACCCTCCCGGGCATGAACGCGAAGTGCACCGCGCCGCCGGAGTGGGTCAAGGCGGCGGACGACAGCGGGCAGGCCTACTTCCTCTTCGCCACGCGGGCCTGGCCCGAGGCGGCCCCCGGCCGGCCGGTCTCGGCGGAGACGCTGCAGGCGTTCGCGGGCGACGAGGCGGTGCTCACCGGCAGCGCCCACGCGGTCCTCGCGGTGCGCCGCCTGCAGCGGTAGTCGCCGCCCGCACCCCGGCGTTCGCCGCTCCGGCGGCCCCCCCGCCCCGGCCGCCGGGCGCCGGGCCTGCCCGACGGCCTGCCCGCCGGCCCTCAGGGCCGTTCGAAGGCGAAGCGCAGCGAGCGGACCCGGTTGTCGAAGCTGGAGCCCGCGAGATCGGGCAGGCCGACCGCGCGCAGCGCGACCGGACGGGTCAGCAGCTCGCGGAAGAGGGCCTTCATCTCCACCCGGGCCAGGTGCGCGCCCAGGCAGAAGTGCGGGCCGCCGCCGCCGAATCCCAGGTGGGGATTGGGAGAGCGGGTGATGTCGAAGGCGTCGGGCCGGGGGAAGACGTCCTCGTCACGGTTGGCGGAGGCGTAGTACAGCACCACTTTCTCGCCGGGCGTGAACAGGCGTCCGCCCAGAGTGTGTTCGGCGACCACCGTCCGGCGGAACTGGATGATCGGCGTCGAGTGGCGGATCATCTCGTCGACCGCGCCGTCCGCGTGCTTCTCGAAGTCCCCGAGCAGCAGATCGCGTTGGTCCGGGTGGTCGGTCAGCAGGGTCAGGCCGTGCGTGATGGCGTTGCGCGTGGTCTCCACCCCGGCCACCATCAGCAGGGAGAAGAACGCGCCGAGCTGGCGGGCGCCGAGGGCCTGCCCGTCCACATTCGCGGTGACCAGCGCCGAGATCAGGTCGTCGGTCGGGTTCTTGCGCCGCTCACGGCCGATTCCCGCCACCATCCGCTGCATGCGGGCCAGGGCCCGCAGCCCGCGGCCGGGCATCCGCAGCCGGGAGGCGAGGCCCCGCTCCACGCCGATGTTCTCGGAGGCGTGGTTGACGCGGTCGGCGATCTCGGCGCGGTAGCGCTCCGGGATGCCCATCATGTTGCAGATGACCTCCAGCGGCAGCCGGGAGGCCACCGCCGAGACGAACTCCTCGGGCCGCTGCGCCAGTACGTCGTCCACGATCCGGGCGGCCACCGCGTGGACGTCCTCCTCCGCCGCCGCGAGCAGCCGGGGCGTGAAGGCCCGCTGCACGATCTTGCGTAGCTGCGCGTGGTCCGCGCCGTCCAGGTTGACCATCGAGTCCCCGAACAGGGCCCGCACCCACCGGGCCGGTTCGGGCGTCGTCACGCCGGGCGCGCTCGCGAACACCTTGGGGAGCCGGCTCGCCTCCTGCACGTCCGCGTGCCGTACGAGGGCCCAGTGCCCGGTGGCCCCCTCGGGTACGAACACGGGGGAGTCGAGGGCGCGCAGACGGGCGAAGGCCGCCAGGCGGTGGGCGGGCGGAGCCTTCCAGAAGGCCGGGTCGGCCAGTTCCGTGCCGGGGTCGGTTCCGGTGCCGTGCCGTTGTGGGGGGAGTGTCATTCGAGCAGCCTCTTCCTGTCGCCGTGGCGTCCTGCGCTGAGAACGGCCGGAGCGGCGCCGGAGTGACGGCCCCGGGTCCCGGCGCCCGCCCCGGGACTCCGTCCGGGACGGCGCGGCCATGTGGTCACGCGGCCGTGCGGCCGGACGGTCACGCGGCCATGCGGCCGGGACGGTCAGGTCACGCGGTCACGCGGTCACGCGGCCGGACGGCCGGCGCGGACCGCGAGGGCCAGGCCGGCCGCGACGGCCGCCGCCGAGACCAGGCCCGCGTACAGGACGGCGTACGTGCCCGCCCAGGCGCAGGCGAGCACCGCGACGGCGGCGACCGGCAGGGTCAGCTGCTGGGCGGGGCCCTGCTTGAAGTGGCGGGAGTGCAGCAGCCAGACCATCAGCAGGAAGAGCGCGGCCGGGACGGTGACGGACGCGTTCGCGGCGGCCTGGGAGATGTGGGCCTTGCCGACCGCGTGCTCGACCGCGACCTCGATGCCGGCGCCGATCGCCGCGCCCGACGCGAAGACCAGCAGGTGTCCGTAACCCCAGGGGATCGCCTCACGGTTGGACGTCAGCCGCTCGTGCATCGGGGCCGCGAAGTAGATCCACCACGCGGCGAAGACGATCAGCAGCCCGCCGGCGGCCAGGGGCAGCAGCTCGCCCAGCGCCTCGTGCTCGTCGATCGCCGACTTCACGGCCACCGTGCTCGCGGCGATCGTCTCGCCCAGCACGATGATCGTGAACAGGCCGTACCGCTCCACGATGTGGTGCGCGTGCCACGGGGTCGGATGTCCGTGCTCCGCCCACACCGGGACCACGAGCTCCGCGGCGGCGAGGAGCAGGAACAGCCAGCGCTTCGTGGCGTCCGGCGCGAACAGCAGCGCCACCCACCCGGCCTGGCAGACGACCAGCCCGGCCGCGTACTTCAGGTTCGCCGTGCGGGCCTCGCCGTCCTCGCCGGCGGCAGCCCGCAGCCACTGGGCGGTGAGCGCCACCCGCATGATCAGGTAGCCGATGACGGCCACCGTCCAGTCGTTGCGGTCGAAGGCCTGGCTCACCCCCGCCGCGTAGACGAGCACGCCGGTGATCTGGACCAGCGTGGCGATCCGGTAGGGCACGTCGTCGCAGTCGTAGGCGGACGCGAACCACGTGAAGTTCATCCACGCCCACCACACGCCGAAGAAGACGAAGAAGTAGCCGATCACGCCCGTGCCGGGATGGCCCTCGGCGAGCGCGTGCACCAGCCGCGCCCCGGCCTGGGCCACGGCGACGACGAAGCAGAGGTCGAAGAACAGCTCCAGCGGGGTCGAGGCCCGGTGGCTCTCGTCCCTGCTGCGGGCGGTCATGGGTACGTACACCAGAGCCATGCCGTCCAGGACAGCAGTTCCGCGGGGTCCGGCAGGCGAGGCGCGCGGCCCTCACCGCCCGCGTGCCCCGGGCGGACTCGTAGCGGCTCGGCACCGGCCGGCACCGAGCCCTGAGGCTCTGCGCGGGCCGCACCAACGGACCGGGGGCGGCGGCGGGACCACGTCCTGTCGCTCACGCAGTGGACGCCCGGGGATCAGTCTGAGCCGCCGGTGGGTCGCCGGGGGTTCGCCCGGGGGGCGCCGGGGCCGTGGCGGCGGCCGACGGACGTCACCCGGACGGCGCACCGATGCCCTAGGTAAAACGGGCTGAATCGGTACAGAACGCCTAGCGTGGTGCTGTGTCCGAGCCCTCAGATGTCCTCGAAGCCGCGCCGCCCCCACCGCCCCCCTCCGCGCCCCGGGCCCCGTCTCCGACCGGGCGGTCCGTCACCGCACGGGCCACCCCGGCCGGCACGGTCGTCTCGCTCCTGCTCGTCATCGCGATCGTGCTCGGCAGCCGCCTGCTGCGCGCCTTCGACTCCGCCCTGCTGCCCGGGGACAGCGCGACGGGCCCCGGGTACGAGATGCGGATCTGGGGCGTCAAGGTCCTCGTCATCCCCGGGGCCTCGTACTTAATGTGGCGGCGGATCCTCCGGCTCGGGCAACGGCTCGACCTTCCGGCGGATCCCGGTGATCTTCCGGGACCAGCACATGAAGCAGGCCGAGGGCAGGGGCGCCGAGGCGCGGGCAGCGGCGATGAAGCAGTCGGAGATGGAGTCGGGGGCCGTGACCGGCTTCTCCTCGGCCATCGCCGCCTACGGCTTCTCCTTCAACCCCGCGATGTTCGCCGCCATGGCGGTCACCAACGCACTGTGGATGTTCATCGTCATCGGGTTCTACGCCACCAGCCTGGCGGTGTGCTGGTGGTTCTACGCCCGCAAGGGCGCCGAGGCTCCCAGCTGAGCGGGGCCGGTGGCGGGGGCGGCCGTACCCTGGAGGCATGAGCGAAGCCCCCGCCACCGACCCGCAGGTCCCCCAGGACCCGGAGCCCGCGCAGCAGGCTCCGAAGCCGAAGCCGAAGCCCGCGCCGCGGCTCGTCTTCGACGACCCGCTGGACCAGCAGTCCTCCGACGACACCGACCGCGGGTGGGGCGAGCGGCCGCCCGCCGGAGGGAGCGCGGCCGACCTGGCCCGCTTCCTCGACGAGAAGCCGCCGCACCACGTCTGAGCCGCCGGGGCGGTCAGAAGGCGTCGCGCGACCCCGGCGCCACGCCGCCACCGCCGTTCGCGCCCCGCTGGGCGACGAGGGCGTCCCGGATCTCCTTGAGGACCTCCAGCTCGGTGATCTCGATGGTCTCGTGCACGCCTTCCCTGGCCCTGCGGCGCGCCTCCTGCCGGGCGAGGTACTTCGCCATCGGCAGCACCATGAGGAAGTACACCACCGCGGCGGTGATCAGGAAGGTCAGCGCGGCGTTGAGCACCGAGCCCCAGAGGAGCTCCACACCCGTCGCCTTGCCGTCGGCGCCGATCCCGCAGGGATCCTTGATGCAGCTCTTGTAGGCATCCAGGCTCTGCGTGCCGGCGAGGCCGATCACCGGGCTGATCAGGCCCTTCACGACCGAGTTCACGATGTTCGTGAACGCGGCGCCGATGACCACGGCCACCGCCAGGTCGACCACGTTGCCGCGCATCAGGAAGGCCTTGAAGCCTGCCAGCACGCTCACCTTCTTCTTCTCGCTCACCACTGAGCCTTTCTTCGTATCTGCCGAACATGGAGCCAACGGTTCCGAAAGCTACGGCAGTCCGGGCCCGGCGTGTCCCATCGACCCCCGTCCCGCGGTGACTTGGCCGCGCGTTCGTGCGAATCAACACACCGCCACCGCCAGCCGGGATACGGTGCCCGCCCCCACGAGGGCCCGCGCGGTCTCCCGGGGCACGGACAGGACCACCAGCGCACCGCCGTCCCCGACACCCTTGTCCGGATCGGGCACTTCGGCAACCCTCGCCCCCGAGGCCAGCACGCGGGGCGGGCCGGTGCGTTCCGCCGTCACCACGTCCACCCGGTCACCGGGCCGCAGCAGACGCACCGTCCCCGCGTCCGCGATGCGCACAGGGGCCGACACCATCCGCGCCACCGCCGGGGGCGCCGCCCCCCGGGAAGCCCGGACGGCGGGGGGCGCGGAGCCCCGTGAGGCCTGCGCCTCGGTCCCGCCCACCACCAGCGCGGCCGCCACCACGGCCAGCCCGGCCGCGGCGCCGCGCCGCCGGCGCCGCACCGCCCTGCGCAGGCGGTCCCCGCCCCGGCCCACGTGGAGCGGGGGAAAGGGCGGTACGGGGCGCGCGGGGGGACACGGGGCGGAAGCGGACCGGGAGACGGGCCCGCCGTGACAGGCGTGAGCCGGAACGGGGACGGTCGCGGAGGAGGAAGCGGAAGAGGGTGAGGAAGTGGAAGCGGAAGCGGGGGAGGAGGAAGGGGAGAAGGGGGAGGGGGAGGAAGAGGGGGGAAAGGCGCGGGACTTCGCGTTCATGGGGCCACCACCAGACGGGATGCGATCCGATGTCCGGACCCAGCGCCCGGACGCCCCTCACGATCCGCCGTTCCGCCCGATCCCGCCCGGCCCTGTGGACGATCCCCAGGTTGTGGATATCCGCGTCACCCGCAGGAGTTAACCGCCCGCCGCGATCCGTCGCAGCGCTGCGAGCGGATCCGCCGCGCGCGTCACCGACCGGCCCACCACGACGTACGAGGCCCCGGCCGCGAAGGCGGCCCCCGCGGTCCCGGCGCGGGCATCCGCGCCCGTCTCGTCGCCTGTCTCCGCGCCCGCCGGCGCCCCGTCCGGTGCCTCCCCGCCCCGCGGGCCCCCGCCGGGCGGCACTCCGGCGGACAGCCGCACCCCCGGCGTGACGATCAGTCGCTCCGGCCCCAGCAGGCGGCGCAGCGGCCCCGTCTCCCGGGGCGCGGCGATCACCCCGTCGCACCCGGCGTCCACCGCGAGCCGGGCCAGCCGCAGGACCTGCTCGTCGGTGCCCGCGGCGATGCCGATGTCGGCGAGGTCGTTCCCGGTCATGCTCGTGACGACCGTCAGCGCGAGCACCTTCAGGCCGGGGAACTCCCGCGCCGCCCGGGCCGCCGCCGTCAGGATCCCCGTACCGCCCATGGCGTGCACGGTGACCATGGAGGCGCCCAGCGATCCGGCCGCGCGGACCGCGCCGGCCACGGAGTTCGGTATCTCGAAGAGCTTCAGGTCGAGGAACACCCCGTGGCCCCGGGAGACGAGTTCGCGTACGAGGTCAGGCCCGGCGGCGGTGAGGAGCTCCAGGCCGACCTTGTAGAACCCGCAGGCATCCCCGAGGCGGTCCACGAGGGCCTCGGCTTCGGCGCGGCGGTCGAAGTCGAGGGCGATGATGATCCGGTCATCGGTGGCGTCGGTCACCCCGTCATTGTCCGAGGCGCCGCCCAGGGGTCTCCCGCCGGCCTGTGGGAAGCGAAAGGCCCGGGGGGAGCCCGGGCGAGGCGGGGGACGTCCGAGGACATCCGGAGACGTCCGGAGACGTCTGGAGACGCGCCAGGACGGCCGGGGGACGCCCCGGGGACGGCCGGGGAGCAGGTGGCGGGCCGGGGGTCCGGCCGGCCACCTTCCCGCCGATGCGGCCGGGTGTCACCGCGTGGTGGCGCCGGTCGCCACCGTGTGCTGTCGGGCGCCGCCGCTGCCGGCCGCTACCAGGTGAAGTCCGACGCCTGCGCGCTGGTCGCGGTGCAGTAGATGCTCGGCACCCCCGGCGGGGTGATCGAGACGGTGAAGTTGGCCGCGCCCGGTGCTCCGGCCAATGGGGCGACGTTGGTCTTGTCGCCCGCGGCCAGGGTGCCCGTGGTGAGCGGGAGCGGGCCGACGGTCACCGAACCGCCCGCGACCATGGGCGGGTTGACGGTGCCGGAGAACTGCGTGGTTCCGGCGACGCCGTTCTTCGTCACCTTGACGACGGTCGTGATGGTGTTGGCGCCGATCGGAGCCGTGCCCGCGGGCACCTTGATGGCGGTCGAGGCGAGCTTGAGCTTCTTGACGCCACTCGTGTCGGTGGCGGTGAGGGTCACGCTGCCGCTTCCCCAGGTGGTGCAGTTGAAGGTGGCGGTCGTGGTGGCCGGTGCGACCGCGTACGCGCTGGTCGACAGCGCGATCGAGGCCGTCATCGCGGCCGCACCGGCGGCTGCGAGGGTGGCGATCTTGAGGCGGGACATGATGGTGCTCCCTTCGAGGTCCTGACGGACATGAGGCGTTCCGGAGGAGCAGCGGGCACGCCGAGACGGAAGTGCGCCGCTTGGTGACGGGACGGGAATCCCGGGCGGACATCCGGGGGGCTCAATGGCGCCCCGTTCCTCGGGGCCCGGGTGTGGCTGGATCCAGCATCCCGAATTGCAGTGAAGCCGCGCTTTCGGGTGGGAGTCAAGGCTTGGCGGGAGAATTCTTTTCGCTCACGGAGGCGGTTCGGCGGTGTAAAGCGAGGGCGACCCCAAACCCGATGCTTGACTTTTCGGGCGGGCCCGTAAAGCGTATCTGACGTACCGTCACCTCGGCTATTCCCTTCTGTACTCCGCTGCGCCACGCTGTGCGCTCCGGAAGCTTCGGATTTCCGTCCGGCCGCTCCGGGCTGCCTGCGTTTGGTCAGGTCAGGGCGGTACCCAGGTGTTTATGTAGCAAAGAGAGGGTGGGTGTTACAGGGCCACCGAGCGGAATGAACGCGGTGTGGTCGACCGAGGCTCGATTTCAGCTGTATATCCGCAGAGTGGCTTTGAGGCGCAGGATGGCAAAACGTGCCGCACTGGATGCTCTCTTTGTTCATTCCGGCATGCCGGAGGCATTCGGTGCTTCCGGTGCTCTCGGTGCGGAAATTGAGCGAAAGGGAAATCGGGCGCTCGTGGCCGGCCCGGTCGGTCACCTCGAGTCGCCCGCTCGCCCGCTCGCCCGCTCGCACGGCCGGCCGGCTCATCCACGAGCGGGCCGGAACTCCTACTCGTCCATGAGGAGATCAGGTGTTCTTCCAGCGAAGTCCGGTGGTCCGCAGAGCGGTGACGGCGGGGGGAGGCATGGCCGCCGTGCTCGCCCTCGCGGGTGCGGTGCTGGCACCCACGGCGCAAGCGGGGACGATCCGCCCCACCGTGCACTGCGTACTGCCGGCCGGTCAGGGTGACCCCTCCGGCCCGCAGGACGTCACCGTCGAGCTGTCCCCGGCCACGGTGGCGCCCGGCGGCAAGGTGCACGCCAGGATCACCCTGGGCCCCGGCCCGGCGGTCAGTCCGATGAAGCTCGACCAGGTGCCGTCCACCCCGTCGATCGACCTGGTGATGTCGGGGGGCGCCACGGGCAAGGTGACCGTGCAGGGACCGACGGTCCCCGTGGACGTCCCCATGCAGCCGGCCCCGATCGTGATCCCGCCCTACGAGGGCGACTTCTTCGTCCCGGCGACCGCCTCCGGGCCGGTGGAGTTCACCCCCGTCAAGATGAACACGGCCACCGTGGTCTTCGGCGGGAACTACAACACCCCCTGCGACGTGGTCAGCGGCGGCGGCGTGGTCGCCGCGGTCACCGTCCAGGGCGGCGGCGGCGCGGAGGCGACGGTGTCGGCGCCGAGCGGCCCGGTCAAGCCGAGCACCTCCGTACCCCTGTCGGGCACCGGCTGGACCCCGAGGGCCACGGCCACGGCGAGCCTGTGCGACGCGGGCGGCGGCGGATGCGACGCGACGAAGCTCACCGGCGGTCCCCTGGTGATCGATGCCGCGGGCACCCTGAGCGGGAGCGTCACCCTCGCCAACTCCTGGACCGTCGCCGACGGTTCGTACTCCGTCCAGGTCAGCGACGGTACGAAGCAGGCGAAGACTCCGCTGGAGGTCAAGGCGTACGTCCCGGCGGGCCCGTACCAGCTGACGGCGAGCCCGGATCACGCTCCGGTCGGCAGCGTGATCACGGTGTCGGGCAGGAACTACCACCAGGACCAGCAGCTGAACGTGGTGGCCTTGGACGCCGCGGGCAACACCCTCGACGACACCGCCGTCTACCCGAACACGACCACCGACGGCACCTTCACCACCGAGTTCACGATCAGTGACCCGGCCATCGCCTTCCTCCACACCGACGAGGGCGGCCTGGAGGGCACCGACACCAAGGTGCCCTTCACCGTCACCACCGGCGGAGGTCCGGGCGAGGGGGGCACCGGCACCCAGAAGTTCACGTTCTCCGTCACCCCCGGACCGCTCTCGATGAGCCAGGCCGGAGCCGAAGTGCACTTCGGGTCGATCCAGGCGGACGGCACGAGCCACGACGTCCACGGCACCCTCAATCCGATCGAGGTCTCGGACGCCCGCGGCGGCACCGCCGGCTGGTCACTCACCGGAACGCTCGGCGACTTCACCGCCGCCGGCGGGGGCACGGCCGTGATCCCGGCGGCCGCCGTGAGCTGGACCCCGTCCTGCTCGGCACACGCCGACGCGGTCGGCACACCCAGCGCGGGAGCACCCGGAGCGCTCGGCGCGACCCCGGCCGGCCTGTGTGAACTGCGCTCCGGCAGCGGCCAGCCGGTCGGCGGAGTCTTCGACGCCTCCGCCGGGCTGAACCTCCACACCCCGGCGGTCGTCCCCGGCGGGAACTACGCGGCGACGCTCACGCTCTCGCTGTCCTGACGCACCACCCGGCGCGGGCCGGCACCACCCGTACCGGCCCGCACCCACCGCACCGCCGGGCCGGGGCCCCGCGCGAACCCGCGTTCGGGTCCCGGCCCGCCCCACCCCTCCACCCCCCACCCCGAGCCGTACCCACCCCACACCCACCAAGGGAGATCGGATGCTCTCGCACCGAAGACTGCTGCGGCGCGCGCCACTGGCCACGGGCGGCATCGCCCTGCTTCTGGCCGCCGGCGGCCTCGCCCTGGCTCCCGCGGCCCAGGCCGGCACCGTCACCCCCACCGTGCACTGCTCCCTGCCCGCCGGGCAGGGCGAGGCCACCGGTCCGCAGAGCATGACCGTCGAACTGACCAGCACCAGCGTTCCGCCGGGCGGCAAGGTCCACGCCAAGATCACTCTCGGCGCCGGTCCGGCGAAGAGCACCACCAACCTCAGCAACATCCCGACCACCCCGGCGATCGACCTCACCCTGTCCGGCGGGGCCACCGGGACCGTCACCGTCCAGGGGCCCACGGTCAACCTCGACTACACCAGCGGCCAGGCCGTCGTCCTGCCCCCGTTCGAAGGCGACTTCTTCCTTCCCGCCACCGCGTCCGGCGCGGTCAGCCTGGCCCCCCTGCGGACCCGGACCACCACCGTGGTCTTCGGCGGCACCTACCAGACACCCTGCGACGTCACCGCCGGCGGCGGGACCGTGGCGACCGTGACCGCGCAGGGCGGCGGGAACACGGAGGCGACGGTGTCCGCGCCCACCGGTCCGGTGAAACCGAGCACGTCCGTGGCCCTGGCCGGCGGCGGCTGGACGCCGGGCGCCACCGCGACCCCCACGCTCTGCGACGCGGCGGGCGGCAACTGCGACGCGGCCAGGATCTCCTCCGGCACCCTGACCATCGACGCCTCGGGCGGTCTGAGCGGCAGCATCGCCCTCGCCAGTTCCTGGACGCTCGCCGACGGTTCGTACTCCGTCCAGGTCAGCGACGGTACGAAGCAGGCGAGGGCTCCGCTGGAGGTCAAGGCGTACGTACCGGCGGGCCCGTACCAGCTGACGGCGAGCCCGGATCACGCTCCGGTCGGCAGCGTGATCACGGTGTCGGGGAGGAACTACCACCAGGACCAGCAGCTGAACGTGGTGGCGCTGGACGCCGCGGGCAACACCCTCGACGACACCGCCGTCTACCCGGGTACGACCACCGACGGCACCTTCACCACCGAGTTCACGATCAGCGACCCGGCCATCGCCTTCCTCCACACCGACGAGGGCGCCGTCGAAGGCACCGAGACGAACGTCCCCTTCACCGTCACCGCCCACCCCGTCACCCTCGTCGCGGGCGCGGCCACGGTGAAACCGGGCGCCACGGTGAACCTCTCAGGGGCCGGCTGGCCCGCGGGCGCCGCCGTCACCGCCGCGCTGTGCGCGGCCGACGGCTCCGGCTGCGCCCCCGCGGGGCTGCGGGCGACGCACCTGGGCGTCGACGCTTCCGGAGCCCTGGCGGGTACGGTCACCCTCGCCTCCGCGGTGACCGAGGGGTCCTACCAGGTCCAGGTCGCCGCAGGCGGTCTCCACGTCACCACCCCGCTCACGGTGGCGAAGACCTTCATCACGCTCTCCCCGTCGACCGGGCCGGCCGGCACCAAGGTCACGGTCGTCGGCCAGGGCTTCGCGCCGGTGAGCACCGTCGAGATCGACGGGCTGAAGCCGGACGGCTCCAGGAGCGCGGACAACTACAGGACCAAGGTGGTCGGCCTCGACGGCAGCTTCTCCCAGACCTTCACCGTGAACGACCCGGCCACCGTCGCCCTCCAGGCCCGCGAGTGGCTCGTGAACGGGAGGAAGGCGCTGGCCCGCTTCACCGTCGGCGGCACCCCGCCGGCGCCGGCGCCCTCGTACGCGCTCTCCCCGGACAGCGGTCCCGTGGGGACGGTCGTCCAGGTCACCGGACGGAGCTTCGCCCCGGTGGCCACGGTGGCGGTGAGCGGCCGGAAGGCGGACGGGACGAAGACCGCCGACCCCTGTGTGACCCGGATGATCGGTCTGGACGGCACCTTCGCGCTGAACTTCAGCGTGCGGGACCCGGCCACGGCCTCGATCATGGCCTCCGAGGTCCTGGTGGACGGGAAGGTGGTCCAGACCCGCTTCACCGTGCGCTAGCGCCGTGAGCGAGGGCCGCCCCGTCCCGGGCCGCACGGGCACCGGACGGGGCGGATCCGCACGTGCTGTCCGTACGTGCTGTCCGTACGTGCTGTCCGTACGCGGCACCCGGTGCGCGGCCCGGCGCCCCGGCCGCGTCCGCGCTCCCCGCCTACGGGAGCTCGATCCCCAGGTCCCACCCGTCGTGGGCGTGGGTGCACAGACAGGCGCGGGATTCCGTCGGCGGCAGGGCCGCGACCGCGTCGAAGAGGACCTCGCGCAGTCGTCCGACGTTCTCGCCGAACACCCTCAGGACCTCGGTGTGGGAGACCCCCTCGCCCGTCTCGGCGCCCGCGTCGAGGTCCGTGACCAGCGCCATCGAGGTGTAGCAGAGCCCCATCTCGCGCGCGAGGACCGCCTCCGGGTGGCCGGTCATGCCGACCACCGACCAGCCGGCCGCCGCGTGCCAGCGGGACTCGGCGCGGGTCGAGAAGCGCGGTCCCTCGATGACGACCATCGTGCCGCCGTCCACCGGCTCCCATTCCCGCCCGCGCGCCGCGGACAGCGCCACCGACCGGCCGACCGGGCAGTACGGGTCGGCGAAGGTGGTGTGCACGACGTTGGGGACGGAGCCGTCCGGGAGGGGCTCACCGTCGAAGTAGGTCTGGGCGCGGGACTTCGTACGGTCGACCAGCTGGTCGGGGACGAGCAGCGTGCCCGGGCCGTACTCGGGCCTCAGACCGCCGACCGCGCAGGGGCCCAGGACCTGGCGGACTCCGACCGAGCGCAGGGCCCACAGGTTCGCCCGGTAGTTGATCTTGTGTGGGGGGACGGTGTGGCTGCGGCCGTGCCGGGGCAGGAAGGCCACGGTCCGGCCGGCCAGCTCGCCGAGGTACAGGGAGTCGCTGGGGGGTCCGTAGGGCGTCTCCACCTGGATCTCGGAGACGTCCTCCAGGAAGGAGTAGAAGCCCGATCCGCCGATGACACCGATCTCTGCATTCGCCATGCGGCCCACCCTACGGGGGCATGCCGAAGGCCCCGCGGTCGGCAAGGACGGCGGGGCCCCGGATCAGGCTGTGGAGCTCGTTGTGCAGGTCAGGCGGCGGAGCTGCTCGACGACGAGGTCGAGGCCGAAGACGACGACGCCGTCGACGACGACGCGGCCGGGGCGGCGGCGGGCGTGGACGCCGGCTTCGAGGCGGGGGTGCTGCTCGACGAGGCACCGCGGCTGTCGTTCCGGTAGAAACCGGAGCCCTTGAAGACGATGCCGACCGCGGAGAACACCTTCTTCAGGCGTCCGTCGCAGCTCGGGCACACGGTCAGTGCGTCATCGGTGAACTTCTGCACGGCCTCAAGGCCCTCACCGCACTCGGTGCACTGGTACTGGTAGGTCGGCACGAATTTCCTCCTGGCACTCTCACTCAATGAGTGCTAACGACGCTCCATGGTGACGTATTCCGGCCGATCAGTCCACCGTCACCGGCACGCGGTGACCCAGACCACGTTCGTTCACACCCGTGGAGGGTGCCTCCGGGGCGGCCCGGACGACGGTCGGCGCGGCCGGTGCGGCCGGCTGGGACGAGCCGACGACCCGGCTCGGGGCCCTCGGCGCCAGCTTCGCCCGCAGGACGAGCAGGATGGTCAGCGCGAGCGCCGTGGCCACCATCGGCACGAGGAACCCGTACGAGGATCCGTGCGCGTCCGTCAGGCGGCCGGCCAGGATCACGGCGCCGGCCTGCCCGAAGGCGACCGCTCCGGTCAGCCAGGTGAAGGCCTCGGTGCGCGAGGTCGCCGGGATCAGCTGCTCGACCATGGTGTAGCCGGTGATCAGCGCGGGGGCGATGCACAGGCCGACGACCAGACCGAGCGCGCCGAGCAGGATCATCGAGTCGGCGGCCCACAGGACCGAGGCGGCCGCGGTGAGTCCGACGTAGCCGAGGATCAGGCGGCGGCGCGGGCCGATCTTCCAGGCGATCGCACCGCAGGCGATGCCGGCGATCATGTTGCCCGCGGCGAAGACGCCGTAAAGCAGGCCGTTGGCGCCGGGGTTGCCGATCTCCTCGGAGAAGGCGGCCAGCGAGACCTGCATGCCGCCGAAGACGGCGCCGATGCCGACGAAGGCGACGATCAGGACGCGCAGGCCGTGGAACGAGAGGGCCGAGGCGTGCTTCTCGCCGTGCGCCGGGCGGGCGACGGGCTTGGGCTGCGAGCTGCGCTGCGCGGCGAAGACCAGGCCGCCGATCAGGGTCAGCGCGGCCTCGGTGACCAGGCCGGCCGCCGGGTTGATGCCGGTGCACAGCGCGGTGGCGAGCACCGGGCCGACGACGAAGGTGAACTCGTCGGTGACGGACTCGAACGCGGCGGCCGTCGGCAGCAGCGGGGAGCCCTCGAGCCTGGCCGCCCAGCGGGACCGGACCATGGGGCCGACCTGCGGGACGGACGCGCCGGCGGGGACGGCCGCCAGTGCGAGCGCCCAGACGGGCGCGCCCAGCAGTGCGAGCGCCGCCAGGGAGCTGACCGCGGTGGCGTGAGCGAGGGCGACGGGGACCAGGACGGCGCTCTGGCCGTGGCGGTCGATGAGCTTGCCCATGACGGGAGCGAACAGCGCCATGGAGACACCGGTGACGGCGGCGACGATGCCGGCGCTGCCGTAGGAGCCGGTGGCGTGCTGGACCAGCAGCAGGATGCTGATCGTCAGCATGCCGAAGGGGAGTCGCGCGGCGAATCCCGGGAGGACGAAGCCGAGGGCGCCGGGTGTGCGCAGGAGCTGTCCGTAGCCGGGGCGGGCGGACTTGTCGGTCGTGACCGCGGATGTCACGGCCTGGCCTTTCCGCTGCCTGGTAGAACTCCCCGTCTGCGGACGATGCGCCGCCTTGTGAGCGGTCGCACCCGTACATGTGGGAGCCCCGAGAGCTGTCCTCTTGCGCAGAACCGAGTGATACCTGGGCGCCCACTGCGGGAGGGTGCCACGGCCGCTTTGCGGTCGCGCCAGCTCTGCGTCAGGCAGAGTTGGTTCGATGTGTCCCTTTATCGTACAGGCAGATCGGCTTATATGTCCTGTGATTCGAGCTACAGCACATCTCACCACCTGGGATTAGCCGGAACTTCGCATTCAGGCCACGGGTGAACCAGGGTGAACGAGGGCAAAAGCAATCGAAGGCGGCCGGATGAGAGTGCCGCTCCGATCCGGCGTTCCAGCCCGGTGCTAGCCCGCGGTACTCGCCCCGCCGGTTCCCAGCCATCCCGCCAGCTTTCCACCGCGGGCCACCGCGCGCAGCCGTGCCTCCGCCGCGTCGCGCACCGGATCCGTGGCCACCACCAGCAGCTCGTCCCCGTGCCGCAGCACGGTCGACGGCGCCGGCACGAAGCTCTCCGCGTCCCGGACCACCAGGGTGACGGAGGCTCCCGGCGGCAGCCTCAGCTCGCTGACCTCGACCCCGTGCATCCGAGAGGCCGGCGGGATCTCGAAGGACAGCAGGTGGCCGCGCAGCTTCTCCAGCGGCGCCGACTCGATGCCCAGGTCGGAGGCGCCCTCGCCGCTGTCCCCGAGTTCCAGCTTGCGCGCCAGCCAGGGCAGGGTCGGGCCCTGCACCAGGGTGTAGACCACGACCAGCACGAAGACGATGTTGAAGACGCGCTCGCTGCCCTCGATCCCGGACACCATCGGGATGGTCGCCAGGATGATGGGCACGGCGCCGCGCAGGCCGGCCCACGACATCAGGGCCTGCTCCTGCCAGGGCAGCCGGAACGGCAGCAGCGAGACGAAGACCTCCAGCGGCCGCGCCACCATGGTCAGCACCAGCCCGATGATGACGGCCGGCCAGAAGTCGTGGACCAGCTCGTGCGGGGTGACCAGGAGGCCGAGCAGCACGAACATGCCGATCTGGGCGATCCAGCCGAGTCCGTCCGCGAATCCCCGGGTGGCGGGCCAGTGCGGCAGCTTCGCGTTGCCGAGGACCATCGCCGCCAGGTACACGGCGAGGAAGCCGGAGCCGTGCGCGATCGCGCCGGCCGCGTAGGCCGTGATGGCGATCGCCATGACCGCGATCGGGTACAGGCCGGAGGCGGGCAGGGCCACGTGCCGCAGGCCGTAGGCGCCCAGGAATCCCACGGTCAGGCCGATCGCGACGCCGATCGCCAGCTCCAGGGCGATCTTGCCTATGAGGACGTACCAGTCGTCGACCGGTCCGACGGTCGCGAAGGCCACGACCAGGATGACCACGGGGGCGTCGTTGAACCCCGACTCGGCCTCCAGCACACCCGTCACCCGGGAGGGCAGCGGGACCTTGCGCAGGACCGAGAAGACCGCCGCCGCGTCGGTCGAGGAGACGACCGCGCCGATCAGCAGGGCCTGGCGCCATTCGAGTCCGACCAGATAGTGCGCTCCGGCCGCGGTCACGCCCACGCTGACGGCGACGCCGACCAGCGAGAGCACGATCGCGGCCGGCAGGGCCGGCTTGATCTCTTTCCACTTGGTGCCCAGACCACCCTCGGCGAGGATCACGACGAGCGCCGCATAGCCGATGACCTGGGTCAGCTCGGCGTTGTCGAACACGACGTTGCCGATGCCGTCCTGGCCGATGGCGACGCCTATCCCGAGGTAGACGAGCAGGCTGGGGAGGCCGCTGCGTGAGGAGATGCGCACCGCCGCGACGGCGACGAGCAGCACGAGCGAGCAGACCAGCAGGAGCTCATTGAGCGTGTGGACAGTCAGCGGGCGGCCCTTTCCTCGACGTGCCTGGCGATGACGGGACGACGGACGTCACACTGACGGATCGTTCCGGCACGGGCACGGACGGCAAGTACTTCGTTACCTTACCTAATCTTTGACGCGCCCTTTACTCGACAACCACATTGTGAAACGCCCACGGAGCTCTGTCCTCACGACCTCGACCCCTGGCGGATCAACGCACCGGGTCCTGCGCCTATGGTTGCTCCCAGCACTCCCAGGACCACCCTGCCCCTCTAAGGACAGCGATGCCCGCCAACGAAACCGCCCCTTCCGTCAAGAAGAAGGGACGACGCGCCCGTCTGATCGTGCTCGTCCTGGTCCTGGCGCTCTTCGCGGGCCTCGGCTACGGGGCGTACTGGAGCGTGGACAGCGTGCGCGCCTCGTTCCCGCAGACCACCGGCTCCCTTCGGGTGCCCGGCCTGGCCGGGACCGTGGACGTCAAGCGCGACGCCCGCGGAATCCCGCAGCTCTACGCCGACACCGACGCCGACCTCTTCCGCGCGCAGGGCTTCGTGCACGCGCAGGACCGCTTCTGGGAGATGGACGTACGGCGGCACATGACCTCCGGGCGGCTCTCGGAGATGTTCGGTGCCGGCCAGGTCGAGACGGACGCCTTCCTGCGCACGCTCGGCTGGCGCCAGGTCGCGCAGCAGGAGTACGACACCAAGCTGTCCCCGGAGACGAAGAAGAACCTCCAGTCCTACGCCGACGGGGTCAACGCGTACCTGAAGGGGAAGTCCGGCAAGGACCTCTCCGTGGAGCACGCCGCACTCAAGCTCAGCGGCGGCTACCGGGTCGAGGAGTGGACCCCGGTCGACTCGGTGGCCTGGCTGAAGGCCATGGCGTGGGACCTGCGCGGCAACATGCAGGACGAGATCGACCGCGCGCTGATGACGGGCAAGCTCTCGCAGGCGCAGATCGACGACCTCTACCCGCCCTACCCCTTCGACCGGAACAAGGCGATCGTCGAGGGCGGCTCCGTCAAGGGCGGCAAGTACACGCCCCAGGCCGGACCGGGCTCCGGCTCTGCGGGATCCCCCGGCTCCGGCGGCCAGGGCAGCGCCGTCGGCTCCCAGGCCTCCGCCCGCACCGGCGACGCCGCCGACGGCCCGACCGGCCTCGCGGGCAACGCCACCGCGCAGGGCGCGAGCGTGGGCCTGCGCACCAACATGAGCGCACTGGCCGACACCCTCGACAAGATCCCCGCGATCCTCGGCCCGGCCGGCAGCGGCATCGGCTCGAACTCCTGGGTCGTCTCGGGCCAGTACACGACCACGGGCAAGCCGCTGCTCGCGAACGACCCGCACCTCTCCCCGCAGCTGCCCTCGGTCTGGTACCAGATGGGCCTGCACTGCCGGGCGGCCTCGGCCCAGTGCCAGTACGACGTGGCCGGCTACACCTTCTCCGGCATGCCGGGCGTGGTCATCGGACACAACGCCGACATCGCCTGGGGCATGACCAACCTCGGCGCCGACGTCACCGACCTCTACCTGGAGCAGGTCAGGCCCGAGGGCTACGTCTACGACGGAAAGGTCCTCCCCTTCACCGTCCGCGACGAGGTCATCAAGATCGCCGGTGGCGGTGAGAAGAAGATCACGGTCCGGAGCACCGGCAACGGCCCGCTGATCTCCGACCGCAGCGACGAGATCGCCTCGGTCGGTGCCCGCGCACCCGTCGCCAGCTCCGCGCCCGACCGCGGCAACGGCTACGGCGTCGCGCTGCGCTGGACCGCACTGGACCCGGGCAAGTCGATGGACGCCGTCTTCAAGATCGACCAGGCCAAGGACTTCAATGGCTTCCGCGCCGCGGCCCGCGACTTCGAGGTCCCGTCGCAGAACCTGATCTACGCCGACAACAAGGGTCCGAACGGCAACATCGGCTACCAGGCCCCGGGCCGGATCCCGATCCGCGGCGGCGGCGCGGACGGCCGGATGCCGACGCCCGGCTGGGACTCGAAGTACGCCTGGAAGGGCGGCAAGGACGGCAACGCGGGCTACATCCCGCAGGACGAGATGCCGTACGACCTCAACCCGGGCCGCGGCTACATCGTGACCGCGAACCAGGCCGTCACCGAGTCCGGCGCGGGCAAGTACCCGTACCTGCTGACCACCGACTGGGGCTACGGCGCGCGCAGCCAGCGGATCAACGACCTCATCGAGGCGAAGACCAAGGACAGCGGCAAGATCTCCACCGACGACATGCGCACCATGCAGATGGACAACAGCAGCGAGATCGCCGCGCTGCTGACCCCGATGCTGGCCAAGATCGACGTCTCGGACCCGGACGTCCGCTCCGCGCAGAAGCTGCTGGAGGGCTGGAACTACACCCAGGAGCCCGACTCGGCGGCCGCCGCGTACTTCAACGCGGTCTGGCGCAACATCCTGAAGCTGGCCTTCGGCGACAAGATGCCGAAGGAGCTGCGCGTCGAGGGCAGCTGCATGAACGTCCCCGAGCAGACGACCGGACCGGCCGACGACCTCGCCAAGATGATCCGCGAATGCGGTACGCGCGCCGCGGACTCGGCGCAGCCGGACGGCGGCGACCGCTGGTTCGAGGTGGTCCGCCGCCTCGTCAAGAACGAGAGCTCCGAGTGGTGGCGGACGCCCGCCGCCGGGCGGGGCGAGGCCGCCACCACCACCCGCGACCAGCTCTTCGCGCGGGCCATGAAGGACGCCCGCTGGGAGCTGACCGCCAAGCTCGGCAAGGACCAGTCGACCTGGAGCTGGGGCCGGATGCACCAGCTGATGCTGAAGAACCAGACGATCGGCACCGAGGGCCCGGGGTACCTGCAGTGGCTCCTCAACCGCGGCCCGTGGAACCTGGGCGGCGGTGAGGCCACCGTCAACGCGACCGGCTGGAACGCCTCCAGCGGGTACGGGGTCACCTGGGTGCCGTCGATGCGGATGGTCGTGAACCTCAACGACCTCGACAAGTCCCGCTGGATCAACCTGACGGGCGCCTCGGGGCACGCGTACCACGACCACTACACGGACCAGACGACCCTGTGGGCCAAGGGCGAACTGCTGGACTGGCCCTTCGGCAAGGAGGCCGTGGACAGGGCCACCGTCGACACCCTGAAGCTGACGCCCTAGCGGCGCGGGGCCTCAGAAGCGCACCACCCCCGACGGGGTGGCCACCGCCCGCACGGGGTGGTCGTGCGGCTCCTCCGGGACCCGCGCGACCACCTCGTCGTCGTAGAGGAGCACCACCAGCGCGGGATGCGCCCCGGCGCGCTCCAGCCGCTCCAGGACCCGGTCGTACGACCCGCCGCCCCGTCCGAGCCTCATCCCGCGCCGGTCCACGGCGAGTCCGGGCAGCAGCACGGCGTCGGCGCCGGTCACCGCCTCCGACCCGAGGCGTGCTCCGGCCGGTTCCAGGAGCCGCATCTTGCCCGGATGCGCGGCCCCGGCCAGACTCTCAGGGCCTTCGTACACCGCCCAGTCGAGGTCGTTGTCGGGCAGCAGGACGGGCAGCAGCACCCGCTTCCCGGCCGCCCGCAGCGCGTCGAGCAGCTCGCGCGTGCCGGGTTCCGTCCCGACGGAGACGTACGCGGCCACGGTGTGGGCGTCGGCCAGTTCGGGCAGTCGCGACGCGGAGCGGGACAGCGCGCGCGCGGATGCGGCGAGGGCGTCGGGGGACAAGGCGCGGCGCGCGGCGAGGAGTTCCCGGCGCAGGGCCGCCTTGGCGGGTGCCGGACCGGACAACGGCTGGTTCTGTGCCACGTTCGTCTCATACCTCGCTGTTCTGGTACATATATGAACATTCTTCATCAGGATCTCGCCGGGCCCGTTCTCCGACCGACTATCGTTCCGCTCATGACTCAGTTGCACCCCGTGATCAAAAAGGCCGTCATCCCGGCCGCGGGCCTCGGTACTCGCTTCCTCCCCGCGACCAAGGCGACACCCAAGGAAATGCTCCCGGTCGTCGACAAGCCGGCCATCCAATACGTGGTCGAGGAAGCCGTGTCGGCCGGTCTCGACGACGTCCTCATGATCACGGGCCGTAACAAGCGAGCTCTCGAAGACCACTTCGACCGCAACTACGAGCTGGAGTCCGCCCTCATCGCCAAGGGCGACGACGACCGGCTCAAGAAGGTCCAGGAATCCAGCGACCTGGCCACCATGCACTACGTCCGCCAGGGCGACCCGCGGGGCCTGGGCCACGCCGTGCTCTGCGCCGAACCGCACGTGGGCGAGGAGCCCTTCGCCGTCCTCCTCGGCGACGACCTCATCGACCCGCGCGACCCGCTGCTGCGTCAGATGGTCGACATCCAGCAGCGCACCGGCGGCACCGTCGTCGCACTGATGGAGGTCGACCCGTCCCAGGTGCACCTCTACGGCTGCGCCGCCGTGGAGCGCACCGACGAGGACGGGGTCGTCCGCGTCACCGGGCTCGTCGAGAAGCCGGACGCGGTGGACGCGCCCAGCAATTTCGCGGTCATCGGACGGTACGTCCTCAATCCCGCGATCTTCGGCATACTGCGGGAGACCGAGCCGGGCCGCGGCGGAGAGATCCAGCTCACCGACGCCCTGCAGAAGCTGGCCGCCGACGAGACCATCGGCGGCCCGGTGCACGGCGTGGTCTTCAGGGGCCGCCGCTACGACACCGGGGACCGCGGGGACTACCTGCGGGCCATCGTCCGCCTCGCGTGCGAGCGTGACGACCTGGGCCCGGAGTTCCGCACCTGGCTTCACCGTTACGTCACGGAGGAGATGTAGCACCTTGAGCAAGACCGACGCACCGCAGGACCCCCGACCGGCCGGCAGCCGTCAGCGCCTCTGGTCGGTCGACGAGCACCTCGCGGACGTCCTCGCCACCGTCCGGCCGCTGGAGCCCATCGAGCTCCAGCTGCTCGACGCCCAGGGCTGTGTCCTGGTCGAGGACGTCACCGTGCCCGTGGCCCTCCCGCCCTTCGACAACAGCTCGATGGACGGATACGCCGTCCGGACCGCCGACGTCCAGGGCGCGAGCGAGGAGTTCCCCGCGGTGCTGACGGTCATCGGGGACGTCGCGGCCGGCAGCGGAGACCTGCCGACCGTCGGCCCCGGCGAGGCCGCCCGCATCATGACCGGCGCCCCGCTGCCGCCCGGCGCCGAGGCCGTCGTACCGGTCGAGTGGACCGACGGCGGCAGCGGCGCGGGCGCGGCCTCCGCCATGACCCCGGCCAGCGAGTCGCCCGAGGGCGCCGCAGGCGAGGTGCGGGTGCACCGCGCCGCCGAGGCGCGGGCGCACGTCCGCTCGCGCGGCAGCGACGTCCAGGCCGGGGACCTCGCGCTCGCCGCGGGCACCGTGCTCGGGCCGCCGCAGATCGCGCTGCTGGCCGCCATCGGGCGCGGCACCGTGCGGGTGCGGCCGCGCCCGCGCGTCGTCGTCCTGTCCACCGGCAGCGAACTCGTCCAGCCCGGCGAGGCGCTGAGCGCCGGCACGATCTACGACTCCAACAGCTTCGCGCTGGCCGCCGCCGCACGGGACGCCGGAGCCATCGCCTACCGCGTCGGCGCCGTCGCCGACGACGCCGACACCCTGCGGTCCACCATCGAGGACCAGCTCATCCGGGCCGACCTGCTGGTCACCACGGGCGGGGTCAGCGTCGGCGCGTACGACGTGGTCAAGGAGGCCCTCACCGCCGTCTCCACCGGCGACGAGGACGTGGACGGGGCCGGGATCGACTTCCGCAAGCTCGCCATGCAGCCCGGCAAGCCCCAGGGCTTCGGAACCATCGGCCCCGACCACACCCCGCTGCTGGCCCTGCCCGGCAACCCGGTGTCCTGCTACGTCTCCTTCGAGCTGTTCGTGCGCCCCGCGATCCGCGCCCTCATGGGACTGCCCGCCTCCGAGGTCAGCCGGCCGAGCGTGCGCGCCGTCCTGGCGGCCGACAAGGCGATCGGCTCCCCGGCCGGCCGCCGGCAGTTCCTGCGCGGCAAGTACGACGCGGCGAGCGGCACCGTCGGCCCGGTCGGCGGATCGGGCTCGCACCTGATCGCCGCGCTGGCGCACGCCGACTCCCTGATGGTCGTACCGGAGGACGTGACCTCGGTGGAGCCCGGGGCCGAGCTCGAGGTGGTCCTGCTCGGCTGAGGCCGGCCGGATGCGGGTAGCGTGTTGCACCACACAGGCCCTTGCGGGGCCCGGACGGGAGCGGCACGCAGACATGGCAGCACATTCCCCGGGGGAGACCCCCGTACCCCCTGAGCAGAGCGGCGCCGGCGCCGCCGCCGGCACCACGCTGACGCACCTCGACGAGGCCGGCGCGGCCCGGATGGTCGACGTCTCGCAGAAGGACGTCACCACGCGGACGGCGCGGGCCAGCGGACGCGTGCTGGTCTCCCCCCGCGTGATCGAGCTGCTGCGCGGCGAGGGCGTCCCCAAGGGCGACGCCCTCGCCACCGCGCGGATCGCCGGGATCATGGGGGCGAAGAAGACCCCCGACCTGATCCCGCTCTGCCACCCGCTCGCGGTCTCCGGCGTCAAGGTCGACCTGTCGGTCGCCGACGACGCCGTCGAGATCCTCGCCACCGTCAGGACCACCGACCGCACGGGCGTCGAGATGGAGGCGCTGACGGCCGTCGCGGTCGCCGGGCTCACCGTCGTCGACATGGTCAAGGCCGTCGACAAGGGTGCGGTCATCACGGACGTACGGGTCGAGGAGAAGACGGGCGGCAAGTCCGGCGACTGGGCCCGCTCGTGAACGCCCCGCGCGGCGGCGAGGTCCACAGCCACAGCCACGGCCCGGGCCACGCACCGCAGTCCGCACCGCAGTCCGCGCCGCAGTCCGCGCCGGTTCCGGCCGCGGCCGCGGGCTCCCCGCGCGCGCTGGTGGTCACGGCCTCCAACCGGGCCTCGCGGGGCGTGTACGCGGACCGGGGCGGCCCCGTGCTCGCCGAGGGGCTGCGCTCGCTCGGCTTCGCGGTGGACGGCCCGCGCGTCGTCCCCGACGGGGACCCCGTGGAGGCGGCGCTGCGCGAGGGCGTGGCCGCCGGGTACGACGTCATCCTGACCACCGGCGGCACCGGGATCTCCCCGACCGACCGGACCCCGGACGCGACCGCCCGCGTACTGGACTACGAGATCCCGGGCATCCCCCAGGCCATCCGGGCCGAGTCCTTGGCCGAGGTGCCGACCGCGGCGCTGTCGCGGGGGCTGGCGGGCGTGGCCGGCCACACCCTGATCGTGAACCTGCCCGGCTCGACGGGCGGGGTCCGCGACGGGATCGCCGTCCTGTCCCGGATCCTGCTCCACGCCGTCGACCAGATCCGGGGCGGAGACCACCCGCGGCCCGCCGGCAGACCCGGGAGCGCGAGCTGAACGGCCCCTCCTGGCCGGTGGCGCTGGCGGACGGCGATGTCACCCTCCGGCCGATAAAGCTGCGCGACCAGACCGCCTGGCGCGAGGTCAACCGCCGCAACCGCGACTGGCTGCGCCCGTGGGAGGCGACCATTCCGCCGCCCGCGCCCTGGGGGCCGGTGGTCCAGCGCCCGACGTACCGCCAGATGGTCCGCCACCTGCGGGCGGAGGCGAACGCGGGGCGCATGCTGCCCTTCGTCATCGAGTACCAGGGGCGCCTGGTGGGCCAGCTGACGGTCGCGGGGATCACCTGGGGTTCGATGTGCGCCGGCCACGTCGGCTACTGGGTGGACCGCGAGGTGGCGGGCCGGGGGGTCATGCCGACGGCGGTCGCCCTGGCGGTGGACCACTGCTTCACGAAGGTCGGACTGCACCGGATCGAGGTGTGCATCCGCCCGGAGAACGGCCCGAGCCGCCGGGTGGTGGAGAAGCTCGGTTTCCGCGAGGAGGGTCTGCGGCCGCGCTACCTGCACATCGACGGCGCGTGGCGGGACCACCTCGTGTACGCGCTGACGGCGGAGGAGGCGCGGGACGGACTCCTGCGCCGCTGGCACAAGCAGCGTCACTCGCACGGTCCCGCGTCCCAGAGTTAATGTAAATCCGATATGTGTTCGAATTCTTTCGGTCAGCGACCGATTCGCCCATAACCTGATCCGAGAAATCACAAAAAAAGTCCGTGATATCAGCGAGATCGTGCGACACGCCGTCCCAATTGGCGGATCCGCCCGCCCGCGCCCCTCTACGGTGTGGGGTGTGAGCAGCAGCGGCCTCATCTACGCAGTCATTGTCGGGGCCTGGGCCGCCTACTTGGTGCCCATGTGGCTCCGGAGGCAGGACGAGCTGAACGAAGCCCGTCCGACGGAACGCTTCTCCACCGCCATCCGGCTGCTTTCCGGCCGGGCGGGAATGGAGCGCCGTTACGCCAAGGGACTGCGTGAGCGCGGTGACGAGGAGGCGCGGCACCAGCCCCCCGCGGACCCGGACGCAGCGACGGAAACGGTGAATTCCGTGGACGTCGACGACGCCCGGGCCGTCGTCGTGCCCGCGCCGACCCGGGCGGAGCCGAGAGCGGCCGCCTCGGAGCGGGCGGACCGGGCCGAGCGGGCCCGCCGCGAGCAGCGCCTGGTCGTCCTGGCCCGGCGCCGGCGCACCACCGCGCTGCTCTTCCTGATCTTCACCCTCGGCGCGGTCGTGGCCGCCGTCGGCGGACTCCAGTACCTGTGGGCCCCCGCCCTCCCCGCCCTGCTGCTGAGCACGTACATCGTGCACCTGCGGGTCCAGGAGCGTCGGCGCTACGAGTTCACGATGGACCGGCGGCGTGCCGAGGCGGCCGCCCGCCGGCTGCGCGAGAACCGCCCGCGCCGCCGCGAGTCCGAGGCCGCGGCCGGCTCCGAACCGGATCCCGCGCCACCGGTCTCCCCCCAGGAGGCCGGCCGGCGCGCCCTGGTCGAGCAGACCGACCACGCGGAGTGGGTGGACCAGCAGCGCGAGCGCGAACGCGGCCCCGCCCGCGGTGACAGCTGGGAGCCCGTCCCGGTCCCGCTGCCGACGTACGTGACGGCCCCGGTGGCCCCGCGCGCCACCGGTGGCCCGGCCGCCCCGGACGCCTGGAGCGCGACCCGCTCCAGCACGGCCGAGCCGACGGAACCGCGCCTGCGCGCCCAGCCCGCACCCCCCACGCCCCCGGCGTCCCGCCCCCGCGGGCGCGACGCGGCCCGCACCCCCCTGTTCGACCAGTACGAGGGCGACGAGCGGCCGCGTGCCGCGAACGAGTGATCGGTGACCTGCGCGGACGCTCCCCGGTATCGGTTTTGGAGCACCCGCGCGGGGATGCTAATGTTTCACACGTCGCAAGGGCCTGTGGCGCAGTCTGGTAGCGCACCTCGTTCGCATCGAGGGGGTCTGGGGTTCAAATCCCCACAGGTCCACAAACGACAGTTCTTGAGTAGCTCTCAAGGATCGTCTCGAGATCCCGTTCAGCCGAAAGGCTGGGCGGGATCTCGGCGTTTGTGGGGCATGTTCGGGGTGTTCTGTGCGGCGCTACGTCGTCCAGGGCAGGCGGAGGGCTTCGAGCTCGGGGTCCGAGAGCAGGGCCTCGACGAGGGTGTGGGGGCCGCAGACCTTGGTGGCCCAGAGGTCGTGGTCCGTGCAGACGACCCAGGAGTGGTCTGCTTTCCCGGCGTCACCGCGGACGGCCGAGCGGCTCCCCGCCCGATCCGGGTGGGGAGCCGCTCGGCCGGGCCGGGGAGCGTCAGGCCATGACGGGGGCGGAGACGCGGACGGCCTGGGCGGGCAGGCTGACGCCGCAGTCGATCCGCAGGCCGGCGGGGAGCTCGTTGTAGGGGCCCACCTCCGCGCCGTCGCCGACGACGGCCTCGCGCACCGCGGACCCGGCGCCCACGGAGGCCTGGCGGCCGACCACGGAGCGGTGCACGTGGGCGCCCCGCGCGACCACGGCGCCCGGCAGGACGACGCTGCCGTCGACCTCGGCGCCGGCCTCGACCACGGCGCCCTCGCACACCACGGTGCCGCCGCTCAGGACCGCCAGTTCGTGCACCTGGGCACCGGACAGGACGAGTGCGTCCCCGACGGGGCCGGGCAGGGCGGGGGAGTCGATCAGGCCCCGTACGAGGTCCGCGGACCCCTTGACGAAGGCCGCCGGGGTGCCGAGGTCCAGCCAGTAGCTGTCGTCGGCGACTCCGCGCAGGTAGCCGCCCGAGGCCAGCAGGCCGGGGAACGTCTCGCGTTCGACGGACACCTCACGGCCGGCCGGGATGGTGTCGATGACCGAGCGGGTGAAGACGTAGCAGCCCGCGTTGATCTGGTCGGTGATGATCTGTTCCGGGGTCTGCGGCTTCTCCAGGAACGCCAGGACGCGGCCGTCGGGGGCGGTCGGCACCAGGCCGAAGGCCCGCGGGTCGTCCACCCGGGTCAGGTGGAGGCTCACGTCCGCGCCGGAGGCCTTGTGGCCGTCCCGCAGTGCCGCGATGTCCAGACCCGAGAGGATGTCCCCGTTGAACACCAGGACCGGGTCACCCGGCGCGCTCGTGAGGTGCTCGGCGGCGTTGCGTATCGCGCCGCCGGTGCCGAGGGGAGCCTCCTCGGTGACGTAGACCAGCTCCAGGCCGAGGCCGGAACCGTCGCCGTACTCCTGCTCGAAGAGCTCGGCGAGGTAGGAGGTGGCGAGGACGATGCGGGTGACTCCGGCCTTCGCCGCACGGGCCAGCTGGTGGGTGAGGAAGGGCACGCCTGCCACCCGCAGCAGGGGCTTGGGGGTGAAAACAGTCAGCGGGCGCAGTCGAGTGCCCTTGCCGCCGACGAGGAGGATCGCCTCGCTCATTTCAGTTTCTGCCTTCGGTCAGGAGGTGCGACTCTCGTCGGGTTCACGTGCGCAACCAAGGAGCCGAGAGGTGTGTCAGGGGCTGGGAGTGAGGGTGTAGTCCGAGCCGAAGCAATCCCGGATGACCTTTTCGGAGTCCGGGCGCCCGGCGAAGTGAAGGCGCGACGCGTTGCCGTCCGGCTTGGCCAGCGGGTTGTCGTCGAAGTAGATCGACCACCAGTAGACGCCCTTCATCTTGCGCTCCTTGACGACCCGGCAGACGGCGTCGTACCAGTTGGCCTGCACCTGGGTGTTGAGGGCGCGCGTGGTGTAGAAGTCCCCCGGGTAGTGGTAGGCGCCCGTCATCGCGCCGATACCGGCCTCGGAGATCACGATCTCGGGGAGGGGACCGGTGGTCTTCTTGTCCAGCCAGCCGTTCCAGCCGCTGACCAGGTCCTCCACCGGAGCGTCGTCGGGCACCTTCACGGGGAAGTAGGCGTCGACACCGAGCTGCTCGACCGGCATGTTGATCCGGCCCGCCACGTAGTTGTCGTAGTTGGCGTCGTAGCCGATCTCGCCCGAGTAGGTCTTCTCCGCCGCGGTGGCGAGGGTCTTCCAGTGGGGATCGCCCTCGAGGGAGTTCAGCTCGGTCGCCAGCGTGAAGGAGGCGACCTTGTGCTTCTGGGCGACGGTCAGGTACGGGCCGAGGAACTTCGTGTACGAGGCGAACCAGGCGTCCCGGTCGGACGGCTTGATGTTGCCGCGCCAGTTGGGCATGCCGCCGAGGGACTTCTCGTCCATCAGCGGGCGCAGGGTGGTGCGCAGCCCCGCCTCCTGGAAGACCTGGAGCACGGTCTCGAGGCGCTCGGGGCTCGGCGTACGGGGACCTGCGGCCGTCTCCGTCGAAGTGCTGGTACCGGTGAAGAAGGGGAAGGAGACCGAGACCGAGTTCGCCTTCAGGTCGATCAGGTACTTCGCCTGCACCTTCGCCTTCTCCGTGAGGTAGGCGGTGGTCTGCTCGGGGTCGTCCTCCCAGTAGATCTGCACGCCCCATTGCGGCATGCCGGCCTTCCACGGCTTCTCCACCGTGGCGGTCGGGGCGGACGCGATCACGGCCGCGGCCGCGTCGGCGGCCTTGGTCTCGGCCGACGGCTTGTTGTCGCTCGCCGCCTTGCGCGCCGCCTCGGCGCGGATCTGCTCGTTGCTCACGACCAGATGGGGCAGGGCGGACCCGGCCGACCACCGCAGGGGATGGTTGCCGAACAGCAGCGGCGCGATGATCACGCCGGTGATGACGGTGACCGGGAAGACCGCGAGGAGGGGGATGCGGGAGCGTTTCATCGAAGTGGGGTTCCTGGGGGAAGGGTCAGGCGGGCTTGGCGATGACGACGAACTTGTTCTCTTCACGCCGCACGAATTTGATGAATCCGCGGAATCCGCCGAGCCCTTCCAGAATCGAGAACAGGGGTATGAGGCCGACGACGACCATCGGCTCCCACCACTTGCGCCGGCCGCTGATGGAGACCAGGGCGTTCAGCCGCAGGCCCTCCCAGTACGTCCAGACCACGTAGGCGAAGTTGAGCGACCACAGCACGACGACGGACTGGGCCACCGGTGAGGTGTTCATGTTGCCGGTGAACCAGGCGATCAGCAGGACCGCGCCGATGTGCTGGAGCGGGCCGAGGATCCAGGTGGTCACACAGATCGCGAGGAACCAGCGGTAGCGCAGCGGAATGGTCCGGTTGAAGCAGAGGGCCACCAGGCCCCAGGCCCAGCGCTCGCGCTGCTTGATGAAGTCGCGGGCGGTGGCCGGGGAGGCGCCGTAGCAGCGGCCGTTGAACCAGTCGCTGCGCCCGGGGTACAAGCGGCAGAAGTTCAGCGCCAGCTGGGCGTCCTCGACGATGGCCTTCGGGCCGAAGTCCCAGCCGATGGTCGCCTCGATGCTGGCGCGCAACAGGAGCAGCTCGCCGTGCACGCCCGCCACGGGGGTGCCCGTGCCGGTCAGCGCCCGGAAGCGGGCGATGTCGTCGGCGGGGCGCACCGCGTCGGCGAGCCAGGTGAACATGTTGACCGCGTTCTCACGCGGGTAGGTCAGGATGCCCTGCGCCATGTGCTTGGTCTCGTCCGGGTGCGCCCTGCGCTGCCGGTTGATGAACTGGGCGACGGCGGCGGCGGTGTCCGGCCCGACCGCGGTGTCGTCGTCCATGTGGAGGACCCAGACGTTCTCCAGGGCCTCCTCCTCGGCGATGCGCAGCTCGTGCGAGTAGTGGTTCGCACGGGCCTTGAAGCGGGTGCCGTTGGCGGTGACGTACGCCTTCGGCACGGTCACGACGCGGACCAGCGGGCTCCGGTCCTCCAGTTGCCGGATCCGCTCCGCCGCCTCGCAGCCCTCTTCGGTGAGCACGTCGATCCGCAAGTGCGGGAAGTAGTGCGGCAGGTGCTCCACGTACGACAGGACCGACCGCTCCAGCGCCGGGTAGGTGTCGTGCCGCCCGATGGTCGGGACCAGGGCGATGAGGAAGTCCTCCTCGGCGGGCGCCGCCGGGACCATCTCGTCGGAGCGCCTCACCCGGCGCCGGATCAGGAGCGCACCCTGGAGCCCGACCATCACGCCGACCACGGGCAGCGACCAGACGATCGTCAGCACCCACGCCATCGGAGTGCTGTTCGGCAGGTACGACCACATGCCGAAACCGAGCAGCACCAGGAACGGGACGAGGAAGGGCAGGATGCCGGGCTTCCACGAGGCGTGGCGCTGCACCATCCTGGCCCCGTGCCGGGTGGTGGGAATGTCCGCGCGGGTGGTGGCGGTCATTGGACGGTTCTCCGAGTGAGGCGACATGGAACGGACCGGCGGCTAGTTGCCGGACTGCGGTGACTGCGGCGGCTGCGCTCCGGGGTGGGGGGCGGCGGGCTGCTGCGGCTGCTGATAGGGGTTCGGGAACGGCTGGGGCGCCTGAGGGGCCTGCGGCGCCTGGGGGCCCGGAGGGGTCTGCTGACCCGGCTGCGGGTAGCCGTAATGGCCCTGCTGCGGGTATCCGTAGGTGCCCTGCGGCGGCGGAGAGCCGTACGGGCCCTGCGGCGGGAGCTGCTGCGCCTGCGGCGGCAGTTGCTGGGCCACCTGGGGCGGCTGCTGAGCCTGCGGCTGCTGCTGTGCCTGCTGCGCCTGCTGCGCCTGGTGGGCCAGCTGGGCTTCCTGGGCCTGCTGGGTCCAGCGGTTGGTCGGCGGCACCCACGGCTCGTACACGGCGGCTTCCTTGATCAGCAGGATGACCAGCGTCGTGGTGATGACGACCCCGGCGCTGAACGTCGCCAGCTTCAGGTTGCCCTCGGTGGTGTCCAGGAACCAGCCCTGCTGGCGGCTGTCGAACAGGGCGCCGGTGAGGCTGCGCAGCCGGTTGTAGCCCTCGATGAGCGCGGCGCCGCAGGCGAGGCCGCGGGCCCAGGAGTTGGCCCGCAGGATCAGCAGGCCGGCTATGACGTACACCACGGCCCAGTTCAGGTTGCCGGTGTCCGCACGGCCGGAGCCGTCACCGAGGCCGTAGTACACGATCCCCTTGGCGAAGTCGGCGATGCCGACCTGCCAGAAGCAGCTGTACGAGGCCCAGCAGAGCAGTACGACCGCCCAGGCCAGGGCCATGTAGGCGGCGACCCGGTGCATGCGCGGTACTTCGAGGGAAGCTCGGCCGGAGGCCGAACCCGTGGTGCCGGATATGACTCTCACCTCGTCTGGAGTAACTGGATGGGAAGCAGGAGCTGGACGGTCGGTCGCGCGGTTCTCCCGGCGCAACCGTTCGCATTGTCGCAGCGCAGTGTGGAGTTCAGGTGTCCCAGGGCACGAAACCAGCCGGGACGGCCCCTGTCACGTCGGCCGCAGCGACTCCCAAATCCGGCCTGAACCGCCCGAATTCGGTCCTCCGGTCAGGACGCGCGGAGAGTCGTACGTGGCCGCCACGTCAGCGGTGGTGTTCGTGTCCTGGGGACCCGACAGGTTCTTCTGCGTGAGGCCCTGGCCCCACACCGTCCAGATCACCCAGGGGGTCTTCTCCAGCGTCCGGGGCCGGTTGCCGGCGACCGGTACGTGGAAGGACTCGGCCATCATCCGCGGCTTGCGGTAGTCGGCCAGGCCGTCGTACCACTTCTCGGTCCACGCGCCGCCGCCGAAGGGTTTCTGCGGGCTGCCGCTGTAGTCGTCGACGCCGACGACGTCCACGTACTGCTCGCCCGGGTAGTAGTCCCACGGCTCGTGGCCGTGCACGTGGTCCCAGGCGTTCGGGGACCAGACGAAGATCAGGTTGTGCAGTGCGCGGTCCTTGACCAGGTACGCGTACAGCGTCCGCCAGAGCCTCTTGTACTGCTCGGGTGCCAGAGCGGACCACCAGAAGCCGTCCTTGGCCCCGGCGTTCATCTCGTGGTACGGGCGCAGCAGTACGGGCACGTCGTGCGAGGCGAGGTAGCCGAGGTGGTCGGCGAGGAAGGAGAAGTCGAGGAGGAGCGCCCGGTGCTCGCTCGTGCCCGGGGTCAGCAGCCGGTCGATCCAGCCGGAGTCCTCGGCGGCCGGCGAATTGCGGCGCAGCGTCTCCTGGTAGCCCTTGAGCCTGCTGCCGGGCCACGGCTGATGGAAGGACATGCCGACGAGGCCGGCCGGCTTGCCGCCGTTGCCGGGGATCTCGGAGGCGGAGCCGTCGCTGCGGTTCTCCTTGCCGTCCCGGTTGTACGTGCCGTCGTCGCCGCGCGGCAGCCCCGACCACACGCCGACGGCGAGGTCGACGACGTCGTCGACGTACGCCCATTCCTTGCGGCCGGAGGGCCAGGCGGAGGAGTAGGAACGCTGCCGGTCCACGCCCCAGCCCTCCGCCTCGTAACCGGGGCCGAGGTCGAGCTCGACGAACCCCGGGTACTTGCCGGCGATGTCGGCGGACTTCCGGTAGTAGTAGCCGGGCTGTTTCAGTCCCCGGTAGTCGCCGTACTCGGGATTGTTGAGTTCGTTCTGGAGCTCGACGTGCTGTCCGATGACGGTGGCGCGGGGGCGTCCGGTCCGGGCGGCGTTCTCCAGGTCGGCGAGCAGGCGGAACACGGCGCGGGCCGAGGGCGAGGCCGCGGGGTCGCGCAGCGTCAGGTCGCGGTCGACGAGTTGCCGGGCGGAGAAGGCGTCGGCGTCCTGCGAAGCCCGCAGGCCCGTGTAGCCGAGAGCTCCGATCACGGCGGCGCCGCCGCTCAGAATCGCCGTACGGCGCCTCACCCCACGCCCTCCCTGCCCCTTGATGTCCGTACGTACCCACTGCCAGGAATCACACGGACGCGCGAGTGATGCGAAAGGCTGTGCGGGTGCAGATGGTAGCGGTCCGAACCGTGGGGGCCGGGGTGGGCGGCCCGCGCGCCGGGCCCGCCCGGGGCGTTTCGCCGCTGATCAGCAGTGACTTGACGCGCGGTGAGCGCACGTGATGTGCCCTATCTCACCGTGAAAGCGTCCGCGCCGGATGCCCGGGGGCGCCCGCGGCCGGTCCCCGCGGGGGCGGACGCGGGCGAAGTCGCCTGCGGGCGCCCGTGGTTCGGCGCGGCGTTCGGGGCCCGGGCGGGGCCGGGAGTGGGGGCGGGGCCGGGGGCGGGGCCGGAAGGGGCGCTTCGGGCCGTTTCGGGCCGCGTCAGCCGTTTCGGGAGGAGCCGTGGGTCACGCGGGGGTCAGGGACTTCGTCATGCAGCGGCTGGAGTCGTGGAAGCGGTAGTGGCCGAACTTGGCCGACAGGGCGTAGCCCGAGGAGAGGTAGAGGGCGATGGCCTCCGGCTGCTGGTCGCCCGTCTCCAGGGCCATGCGCCGGCGGCCGGCCGCGCGGGCGTCGGCCTCGAGCGCGGCGAGGATGCGGCGGGCCAGGCCGAGGCCGCGGGCCTCGGGGACCACGTACATGCGCTTGAGCTCGGCGTCGCCGTCCGCGTAGCCCTCGTCGTTCGCCTCCTGCGCGCGCCACCCGCCGCTGGCTATCGCCGTGCCCGAAGCGTCGTAGGCCAGGAGGTAGAGGCCCCTCGGCGGGGCGAACATCGCCGGGTCGAGGAACGTGACGTCGCCCTCACCGTCGTAGCGCTCCTGGTATTCGATCTGCACCTGGTCGTTGAGCTTGACCGCGTCGGGGTGGTCGTACGACGTGACGCGGAGCTGGATCTCCTGAGACATCCGGACAGCCTACGGAACGCTCCGGCTATCGTGCAGGGATGCTGACCGTGACCTCCGTGAATGTGAATGGGATCCGCGCCGCGGCCAAGAAGGGGTTCTCCCCGTGGCTCGCCGGGTCGGACGCCGACGTCGTCTGCCTGCAGGAAGTGCGGGCCGAGGAGGGGCAGATTCCGGACGAGGCGCGCACCCCCGAGGGGTGGCACACCGTCTTCGCGCCGGCCGCCGCCAAGGGCCGCGCCGGGGTCGCGCTGTACACGCGCCGGGAGCCCGAGCGGGTGCGCGTCGGATTCGGGAGCGCGGAGTTCGACGGCGCCGGGCGGTACCTGGAGATCGACCTGCCCGGTGTGACCGTGGCCAGTCTCTACCTGCCCTCCGGGGAGGCCGGGACCGAGAAGCAGGACGAGAAGTACCGGTTCATGGGTGAGTTCCTCGCCCATCTGAAGGAGCTGAAGGCCCGGGCGGCCGCGGACGGGCGCGAGGTCCTCGTGTGCGGCGACTGGAACATCTGCCACCGGGAAGCCGACCTGAAGAACTGGAAGACGAACCGGAAGAACGCCGGCTTCCTGCCCGAGGAGCGCGAGTGGCTCGGTGAGGTCTACGAGGGCGCCGGGTACGTGGACGTCGTGCGCGCCCTGCACCCCGACACCGAGGGCCCGTACTCATGGTGGTCCTACCGCGGGCGGGCCTTCGACAACGACGCCGGCTGGCGCATCGACCTCCAGGTGGCGACCCCCGGGCTGGCCGCCAAGGCCGTCAAGGCGTTCGTGGAGCGGGCCGAGACCCACCCCGAGCGGTGGTCCGACCACGCGCCCGTGACCGTGGTCTACGAGCTCGGGGTCTGACCGGACGCCGGCGGGCGCAGGCGGTCCATCGCCATCGTGAGCTCGGCGTCGACCACGCTCTTCGCCAGCGGGCGCAGGCGCGGGACCGCCTCCTGCGAGATGTGCGTGGAGATGAGCTCGGCGAACAGGGCCGCCATCGCGTCCGCGTGCTCGCGCACCCGTCGGCCCGTCTCCAGCACGGCGGCCAGGGGCACGCCCTCGCGGACCAGTGCCGAGGAGACGTCCAGCAGCCGGCGGCTGACGTGGACGATCTCCTCCCCGTCGGTGGCGAGGTAGCCGAGGTCGAGCGAGGCCGCCAGGTTCTCGGGGGTGACCTCGCCCTCGAAGTAGTCGGCGAGGGCCTCGGGCGTCAGACGGACCGGGGTCTCCTCGGACCAGCCCATGCCGAGCAGCTCTCCGAGCTGCCCGACGTCGCGGCCCTTCTCGAAGGCGACGGTCAGCTCCGCTATGCCGCCGAGGGTGTGGCCGCGCTCCAGCAGGGCGGCGACGGTGCGCAGCCGGGCCAGGTGGTGTTCGTCGTACCAGGCGATGCGGCCCTCGCGGCGCGGCGGCGGCAGGAGCTTGCGCTCCCGGTAGAAGCGCAGGGTGCGTACGGGGATGCCGGCGGCCTCGGCCAACTCCTCCGTGCGGTATTCGCGCACTGTGGTCCTTGCCTCCGTCGTTCGCGCTGCGTCCTGCGCCGCGTCGTGTGGTGCGTTCCGTGCTGCGTCGTGCGTCGCATTGTCCGGCACGTGCGCAGCCTAGGCCGTACTCGCGGTAACTTTCCCGGCGCGACCCCTACCCATGAGTACGGGCCTGCTCTACTCTCCCGATTGTGCCAGTGATTGCTGGCAGCATGGGAATCCGAAGGCGGCGGGCATGGGTGGTGGCATGGACGGGCGCGAGCACGTACGAGTGGCGGTGATCGGGTCCGGATTCGGCGGACTGGGCGCCGCCGTGCGGCTGCGACGGGAGGGGATCACCGACTTCGTCGTACTGGAGCGGGCCGACTCCGTCGGCGGGACCTGGCGCGACAACAACTACCCCGGGTGCGCCTGCGACGTGCCCTCGCACCTCTACTCCTTCTCCTTCGCGCCCAATCCGGACTGGCCCCGGACCTTCTCCGGCCAGCCGGCCATCCGGGAGTACCTGGAGCACGTGGCCGACACCTTCGGGCTGCGTCGCCACATCCGGCTGAACCACGAGGTCCGGATGATGCGCTGGGACGCGGACGCGCTGCGCTGGGAGATCGAGACCTCCGGCGGGGAGTTCACCGCCGACGTGGTCGTCTCCGCCACCGGCCCGCTGTCCGACCCGAAGATGCCGGAGGTCCCCGGACTCGCCGGCTTCCCCGGCAAGGTCTTCCACTCCGCCCGCTGGGACCACGACTACGACCTGCGCGGCAAGCGCGTCGCCATGATCGGTACGGGCGCCTCCGCCATCCAGATCGTCCCGGCCATCGCGCCCGACGTGGAGCGGCTCACCCTCTTCCAGCGCACCCCGCCGTGGGTGATGCCGCGCACCGACCGGGCCATCACCTCCGTGGAGCGCTGGCTCCACCGCCAGCTCCCCTTCACCCGGGCGGCGCGCCGCGGGCTGCTCTGGGGGATCCGCGAGCTCCAGGTCAGCGCCTTCACCAAGCGGCCGGGCCAGCTCGGACTGGTGGAATCCCTCGCCAAGGCCAACATGGCGCGCTCCATCAAGGATCCCGCGCTGCGGGCCAAGCTCACGCCCTCGTACCGCATCGGCTGCAAGCGCATCCTGCTGTCGAGCGAGTACTACCCGGCGCTGGCCCGGCCGAACGTGGACCTCGTCGCCTCCGGGCTGAAGGAGATCCGCGGCTCCGTCCTGGTCGCCGCCGACGGGACCGAGACCGAGGCCGACGCGATCGTCTTCGGCACCGGCTTCCACGTCACCGACATGCCGATCGCCGACCGGGTCGTGGGCGCGGAGGGCAAGACCCTCGCGGAGGTCTGGAAGGACGGGATGCAGTCGCTGCGCGGAGCCACCGCGGCCGGCTTCCCGAACTGGATGACGATCATCGGGCCGAACACCGGGCTCGGGAACAGCTCGATGATCCTCATGATCGAGTCGCAGCTGAACTACATGGCGGACTACCTGCGGCAGCTGGACGTGCTCGGGGGACGGGGCTCGGCCGGACGGGTCGCCCTCGCCGCCAGGCCCTCGGCGGTCAACACCTGGAACCGGCACGTCCAGGCGCGGATGGAGCGGACGGTGTGGAACACCGGCGGCTGCACCAGCTGGTACCTGGACGCCCAGGGACGCAACACCACCGTCTGGCCGGGGACCACCGGCGAGTTCCGCAAGGAGACGCTCGGCGTGGACCTGGGCGAGTACGAGGTCGTCCGCCATCGGGAGCGCGAACGTGTCCCCGCCCCGGCCGGGGAGAGCGCCGCGTGAGCCGCCTGACGCACGTCACCGCCGGGCGCTACGCCCCGCCGCCCGCCCGCCACGAGCTGGTCGTCACCTCCGCCGACGGCTCCCGCCTGCACGCCGAGGTGCACGGCGAGGACGGGGCGCCGGCCGTCGTGCTCGCGCACGGCTGGACGTGTTCCACCGCGTTCTGGGCCGCACAGATACGGGCCCTGGCCGCCGACCACCGGGTCATCGCCTACGACCAGCGCGGCCACGGCCGCAGCCCGGCCGCCGCCCACGCCGCCGGCTACAGCACCACCGCACTGGCCGACGACCTGGTCGCGGTCCTGAAGGCCACGCTCGCCCCCGGCGAGAAGGCGCTCGTCGCGGGCCATTCCATGGGCGGGATGACGGTCATGGCCGCCGCCGGCCGGCCGGAGTTCGCCGAACACGCCGCCGCCGCGCTGCTGTGCAGCACCGGCAGCGGTCGGCTCGTCGCTCAGTCGCTGGTCCTGCCGTGGCGTCCCGGCCGCGCGAGGACCCGCCTCACCGGGGCCGTGCTCGGCGCCCGCGCCCCGCTGGGGCCCGTCACCCCCGTCGCCAGGGCGGTGCTGAAGTACGCCACGATGGGCCCCGGATCGGCGCCCGACGCGGTCGAGGCCTGCGCCCGGATCGTCCACGCCTGCCCCGCCAGGGTGCGCCACGCCTGGTCCGGAGTGCTGGCCGGGCTGGACCTCGACGCCCAGCTGGCCGCGCTCACCGTGCCCACCGCGGTCATCGCGGGCACGGACGACCGGCTGACGCCGCTCGTGCACGCCCGGGGACTCGCGGCCGCGCTGCCGCACTGCGTGGGCCTCACCGAACTGACCGGGATGGGGCACATGACCCCCGTCGAGGCCCCGGAAGCCGTCACCGCCGCCGTGCGCGAGCTCGCCCGGCTGTACGTCGCACAGAACCACAACGACGCGAAGGAGAAGACGCCGTGAGTGCTCGCAGGAGTCTGGAAGGCCAGGTCGCCGTCGTCACGGGCGCCGCCCGCGGGGTCGGCGAGCTGCTCGCCCGCAAACTGTCCGCGCGCGGCGCCAAGGTCGCCCTCGTCGGCCTCGAGCCGGAAGCCCTCAAGGAGGTCTCCGAGCGCCTGCACACCGAGAGCGACCACTGGTACGCGGACGTCACCGACCACGAGGCCATGGCCCGGGTCGCGCAGGAGGTCAAACGCCGCTTCGGCAAGGTGGACGTCGTCGTCGCCAACGCGGGCGTCGCGGCCGGCGGGCCCTTCGTGGACTCCGACCCCGACGCCTGGCGCCGGGTCATCGAGGTCAACCTCATCGGCGGGGCCGTCACCGCCCGCGCCTTCCTGCCCGTACTCATGGAGAGCCGCGGCTACTTCCTCCAGATCGCCTCGCTCGCCGCGATCACCCCGGCGCCGATGATGACGGCGTACTGCGCCTCCAAGTCGGGCGTCGAGGCCTTCGCGCACTGCCTGCGCGCCGAGGTCGGCTACAAGGGCGTCAAGGTCGGCGTCGGCTACCTGTCGTGGACCGACACCGACATGGTGCGCGGCGCCGACGAGAACGAGGTCATGCGCGAGCTGCGCCAGCGGCTGCCGTGGCCGTCGAACCGGACGTACCCGCTGGGGCCGGCCGTCGACCGGATCGTGGCGGGCATCGAGCGGCGCTCCGCGCACGTGTACGCCCAGGGGTGGCTGCGCGGCATGCAGGGGGTGCGCGGGTACCTGCCGGGGATCATCGCGACGGTCGGACAGCGGGAGATGAAGCGGTTCGAGCCGCGACTGGCCAGCGTCTCCAAGGGGCTTGTGGGGGCCGGCGGGGCGGCGGACGAACAGGCGCGCACACCCGGCCGGTGATCGGAATGCGAGGTATATCCGCCTGTGCAAGCCTGGTCGGGACCCCATCCCCGGACCCCCTCCAGGAGTGAAGAAGCATGGGCATCAAGGAGCAGTTCCAGGACAAGGCGAAGAGCCTCGAGGAGAAGGCGCGGGCGGCGGCGGCCGCCGGCCCGCAGGACGAGACCTCCGAGCGCGCCACGCGGACGGGTGACCGGGGCGAGGACAGGGCCCGGGACGCCTTCGACGAGAATTTCGACAAGTAGGCCGTTGACGCGCTGACTGACGTGAGGCGTCGAGGGGCGCGACCCGTTCCCGGGCCGCGCCCCTTCGCGTGCTCCGCCCGCGCCCCGGGTCCTACTCCCGCGGAGGCAGCTCCGGCCGCCGCCGGTCCGGTACGTCCGTGTACCCGGGCGGCACCGCCGCCGGATCCTGTTCCAGCAGCTCCAGCGCCAGGTGCACGGCGTCGTCCATCTGCGCGTGGCGCCCTTCCGCCCAGTCCAGCGGGGTCCGCAGGATCGGCAGGTCGGGCTCCACGCCCTGGTTCTCCACCGACCAGCCGTACTCGGGGAACCACGCCGCGTTCATCGGCACCGTGATCACCGTGCCGTCGCCGAGGGTGTGCCGGCCGGTCATGCCGACCACCCCGCCCCACGTGCGCTGGCCGACGACCGGGCCGAGCCCCAGCAGCTTGAAGGCCGCCGTGATCATGTCGCCGTCGGAGGAGGTGGCCTCGTCGGCCAGCGCCACGATCGGACCCCGGGGCGCGTTGGAGGCGTAGGAGACCGGCTGGGCGTTGCGCGTCAGGTCCCAGCCCAGGATCGAGCGCGTCAGCTTCTCCACCACCAGCTCGCTGATGTGCCCGCCCGCGTTGCCGCGCACGTCCACGATCACGGCCGGCTTCGACATCTCCGCCCGCAGGTCGCGGTTGAACTGCGCCCAGCCCGAGCCGCCCATGTCGGGGATGTGCAGGTAGCCGCACCGGCCGCCGCTGATCTCGCGGGCCACCGCGCGGCGTTTGGCCACCCAGTCCTGGTAGCGCAGCGGCCGCTCGTCGATCAGCGGCACGACGGCGACCCGGCGGGCACGCCCCTGGCCCTGCGCGGGCTCGAAGGTGAGCTCCACGGTGGTGCCGCCCGCCGCCGACAGCAGGGGGTAGGGCCCGGCGACCGGGTCCACCGGCCGGCCGTCGACGTGGGTGAGGACCGCGCCCTCCCGGATTCCCGTGCCGGCGAGCGGGGAGCGGGCCTTGGAGTCGGAGGACTCGCCGGGCAGGATCCGGCCGACGACCCAGGCCCCGTCGCGGGGGAAGAGGTTGGCACCGAGCAGGCCGATGGCCCGCTGGTAGTGCGGCGGCCCTTCGTTGCGGCGGGCCGGGGACACGTAGGCGTGCGAGGTGCCGAGCTCGCCGAGGACCTCGCGCATGAGGTCGGCGAACTCGTCGGGTGAGGCGACCCGTTCGACCAGGGGACGGTACTGGCGCAGCACCCCGTCCCAGTCGATGCCGCACATGTCCGGTTCCCAGAAGTACGCGCGGATGAGCCGCCCGGCCTCCTCGAAGGCCTGGCGCCACTCGGCCGCCGGGTCCACCTCGTGCAGGATGCGCCGCAGGTCGATGTAGACGGTGGAGTCGCTGTCGCCCGACTCGGTCGCCGGGACCGCCCTCAGGTCCCCGTCGTCGTTGACGACGAGGCGGGTGGCGTCGCCGCTGACCGCGAACCAGTCCAGTCCGGCGGCCAGTTCCGTCTTGCGGGCCTTGACGAGGTCGAAGTGCTCCAGGGTCGGCTTGCCGCTGGTGTCGGCCGGGTTCGCGAAGGTCTCGCCCAGCGCGCCCGAGATGGGCCAGCGCAGCCACACCAGCCCGCCGCCGCTGACCGGGTACAGGGCCGAGTACTTGGACGCCGACACCGGGAAGGGGGTGACCCGGCTCTCCAGTCCCTCCGCCTCGACGGTGACCGTGCCGTCGCCGGAGTCGCCCTCGGCCGGGTCGAGCCCGCCGGCCGCCGGGCGGCCGTCCGGGGAGAACGCGAAGGGGGAGGGTGTCGCCGAGGAGAGCGGCACCAGGTAGGGGCGGCAGCCGAGGGGGAAGGACAGGTCGCCGGTGTGCACGTCGTAGACGGGGTCGAAACCGCGCCACGACAGGAAGGCGAGGTAGCGCCCGTCCGACGTGAAGACCGGGTTCTCGTCCTCGAAGCGGCCGCTCGTGACGTCCACGACCGTGTGCGCGCCGGGCCCGGCGATCCGGGCCATCTTGATCTGGCGCAGCGAGCGGCCGATGCCCGGGTGCGACCAGGTCAGCCAGCAGCCGTCGGGGGAGAAGGCGAGGTCGGTGACGGGCCCGTTCTCGGACCGGATCAGCTCGACGGCATGCCCGGCGGACTCCTCGGCGCCGGGGACGTCGGCCTCGTCGTCGGGCACCGTGATGAGCAGCAGCCGGCCGTCGTTGGAGGCGATGGCGAGCCGCTCGCCCTCCGGGTCCGAGACCAGCTCCAGTACGCGGCCCAGCTCGCCCGACGCGAGCCGGCGCGGCGCCCGGTCCCCCGAGGCCCGGGGCAGGTAGGCGATCTCGACCGCGTCCTCGCCCTCCGCGTCCGTCACGTACGCCACCTGCCCGCCGCTGCCGAGCATCTCGGGCAGCCTGACCCGCACTCCCGGGGTGTCGGCGATGGTGCGGGCGGGCCCGTCGCGGTGCGTGAGCCAGTACAGGCTGCCGCGCACCACGACGGCGCTGGCGCGCCCGGTGGCGTCGACGGAGATCGAGTCGACGTTGCTGGCGGCGGAGACCTGGTAGGTACGGCGCCCCGCGCGGGGGCCGCCGAGGCGGACCTCCAGCTTGCGCGGGACGGCGCCGGGGGCCAGCGACTCGACGATCCACAGGTCGCCGGCGCACTGGTAGACGATCCGGGAGCCGTCACTGGAGGCGTGCCGGGCGTAGAACTCCGCGTGGTCGGTGTGCCGGCGCAGGTCCGTGCCGTCGGGCAGGCAGGAGTACACGTTCCCGATGCCCTCGTGGTCGGAGAGGAAGGCGATCCGGCCGTCCACGAACATCGGGGAGTCCAGGTGGCCCTCGATGTCCTCCAGCAGCCGCTCGCCGTGCAGCCACAGCCGGCCGGTGGCGCCGCCGCGGTAGCGCTTCCAGGCGGCGGGCTCGTGCGGGGGCTTGCCGGTCAGCAGCAGCGTGCGCCGCTCGCCGTTGCCCTCTCCGTTCCCCTCACCGCCGTGGGTCTCCTCGTGCACGGCGATGTCGGAGACGGGCCCCCACGGGAGCTTGCCGCCGGGGCTGCCGTCGGTGGGCAGGATGTAGGCCCAGGAGAAGTAGGAGAAGGGCTGGGCGTGGGAGGAGACCGCCAGGATGTCGCTGCGGCCGTCCTTGTCGGGCGGGGTCCAGCCGCAGACCCGGGTGTCGGTGGAGCCCCAGTAGCTGAGGCGCCGGGCCGGGCCGCCCGCGACGGGGGCCAGGTGGATCTCGGGGTCGAGGCTGCGCCATGTGGTGAAGGCGATGTGCGTGCCGTCGGGGGAGAACCGCGGGTGGCCCACCCGGGTCCGGTCGACGGTGATCCGCCAGGCCCGGCCCGCGGGCTCGCCGGCGGGAACCAGGGGTGCGACCCAGAGGTCGTCCTCCGTGGCGAAGCAGAGCAGATCGTCGTGGAGATGGGGGAACCGGAGGTACGCCGCGTCGTGACTCACCCCCCAATGCTTTCCGCGGGGAGGGGGGCTGGCAACTCGTACAGGTGTCCCTGTGCGTGCCGGCCGGACCCGCCGGAGCCGCGGCCCGGAGCGGCGGGGGCGTGACCGACGCCACTGCCGAAACGAAACGGAACGGTTTCGTTTCGCTGAGTGCGGGGGTATCGTCTTATCCGTACGAAACGGTTTCGTTCGGATGGCAGGCCGGGAGGAGCGCCGAGATGGTCGAAGAAGTCATGTCGCGCCGCAGCCGGATCACCCCCGAGCGGGAAGCCGAACTCCACGGGGCGGTCCTCGACCTCCTCCGCGAGGTCGGCTACGAGGCGCTGACCATGGACGCGGTCGCCGCCCGTACGAAGTCCAGCAAGGCGACCCTCTACCGCCAGTGGGGGAGCAAGCCGGAGCTGGTGGCCAAGGCCCTGCGGTGTACCCAGCCGGTCTCCCTGCGGGAGATCGACACGGGCAGCATCCGCGGGGACTTCGCGGTCATGGTCGAGAACTCCGACGACGCCCAGATGGCGAAGGACACCGCGCTGATGCGGGGCCTGACCCATGCGGTCCACGAGAGCCCCGAGCTCCACAAGGCGCTGCGGGAACTACTGGTCGACCCGGAGATCACCGGTCTGCAGGTGATGCTGCAGCGGGCGGTGGACCGGGGCGAGATCGCCCCGGACTGTCCCGCCCTGGCCTTCGTGCCGCACATGCTCATCGGGGCGTTCATCGCGCTTCCGCTGATCGAGGACCGGTCCGTCGACCGGCGTTTCCTCGGTGATTTCGTCGACGCCGTGGTCTTCCCCGCCCTCGGTGTCTGACCCGCACTCCCCACTGTTCCGGCGAGTCGTCCCCCGCGCTCGCGCTCGATCCCTGCTGTTCCTGACACGCCGCTCTCGTCGTCGGACCGGCATTCCATGCCCTGTTCCATCCCACGACCCGAACGGGAGAACCACCGACGTGGCCACCTTCCTCTACCGACTCGGCAGGGGCGCCTTCCGGCGCCGCCGGTTCGTCGCCCTCGTCTGGGTGGCGCTGCTGTTCGTCGCCGGCTTCGGCGCGGCCTCGGCGTCCGCACCCACCTCAGGCTCGTTCTCCATACCCGGCACGGAGGCCCAGAAGGCCTTCGACCTGCTGGACCAGCGCTTCCCGGGGATGGCCGCCGACGGCGCCACCGCCCGCATCGTCATCAAGGCCCCGGCGGGCGAGAAGGTCGACTCCGAGGCCGTCAAGCCGCAGGTCGAGAAGATCGTCACCGACCTGAAGGACGGTTCGGGCAAGGACCAGATCTCCACGGTCACCAGCCCGTACGAGGCCCAGGCCGTCAGCCAGGACGGCTCCACCGCGTACGTGAGCGTCAAGTACAAGGTCAGCGGCATGGAGCTGACGGACGCCACCCGCGAAGCCCTGAAGGAGTCCGGCACGCAGGCCCAGGCCGGCGGCCTGAACGTCCAGATCGGCGGCGACGCCCTGATGGCGGCCCCCGAGACGGGCTCCGGCGAGATCATCGGCATCGCGATCGCCGCGATCGTCCTCGTCATCACCTTCGGCTCGCTCATCGCGGCCGGACTGCCGCTGCTGACCGCGCTCATCGGCGTGGGCATCGGGATCTCCTCCATCACCGCGCTCGCCAACGTGCTGGACCTCGGCTCCACCACCTCCACCCTCGCGATGATGATCGGCCTCGCGGTCGGCATCGACTACGCCCTCTTCATCGTCTCCCGCTACCGCACGGAGCTCGCCGAGGGCCGCGAGCGCGAGGAGGCCGCGGGCCGCGCCGCCGGAACCGCCGGCTCGGCCGTCGTCTTCGCCGGCCTGACCGTGGTCATCGCGCTGGTGGGCCTGGCCGTCGTCAACATCCCGATGCTGACCAAGATGGGCCTCGCCGCCGCCGGCACCGTGGTCATCGCCGTCCTCGTCGCCCTGACGCTGGTCCCGGCCATCCTCGGATTCGCCGGCCGGAAGGTGCTGCCCGCGGGAGCCAAGAGCAAGCTCTTCGGCAAGGGCAGGGCCACCGTCGAAGGCGCCGGGCCGAAGCCCAACGGCGGTACCCGCTGGGCCCGCTTCATCCTGCGCCGCCCCGTCATGGTGCTGCTGGTCGGTGTGATCGGTCTCGGCGTCGTCGCGATCCCCGCGAGCAAGCTGGAGATGGGCCTGCCGGACGACGGCGCCCAGCCGGTGTCCACCACCCAGCGCCAGGCGTACGACCTGCTCTCCGAGGGCTTCGGCCCGGGCTTCAACGGCCCGCTGATGATCGTCGTGGACGGGGACAAGGCGCTCGCGGACAAGACGGCCGAGCGGATCAAGGGCCTCGACGGGGTGGCCGCGGTCATGCCGCCCACCCAGAACGAGGCCAAGGACGCCGCGGTCATCACGGTGGTCCCGAAGGACCGCCCGTCCTCCGTGGAGACCGAGGACCTGGTCCACGAGATCCGCGACGGCAGCGGCGACGACGTCCTCGTCACCGGCGCGACCGCGATGAACATCGACTTCTCGCAGAAGATGAACGACGCGCTGCTGCCCTACCTGGCACTCGTCGTCGGCCTCGCCTTCCTGCTCCTGATGCTCGTCTTCCGCTCGATCCTGGTCCCGCTCAAGGCGGCCCTCGGCTTCCTGCTCTCGGTGGTCGCCGCCCTCGGCGCCGTCGTCGCGGTCTTCCAGTGGGGCTGGCTCGGCTCGCTCTTCGGGGTGGAGCAGACCGGTCCGATCATGTCGATGATGCCGATCTTCATGGTGGGCGTGGTCTTCGGCCTGGCCATGGACTACGAGGTCTTCCTCGTCACCCGCATGCGTGAGGCGTACGTCCACGGCGAGCGGCCGGGCCAGGCCGTCGTCACCGGGTTCCAGTACAGCGCCCGGGTGGTCGTGGCCGCGGCCGTCATCATGATCGCGGTGTTCTCCGGCTTCATCGGAGCCAGCGAGCAGATGGTCAAGATGATCGGCTTCGGTCTGGCCGTCGCCGTCTTCTTCGACGCGTTCGTCGTCCGGATGACCATCGTCCCGGCCGTCCTCGCGCTGCTCGGCCACAAGGCCTGGTGGCTGCCGAAGTGGCTCGACAGGATCCTGCCGAACGTGGACGTGGAGGGCGAGAGCCTGCGCAAGCACCTCGGCGAGTCCTCGGACGGCTCCGACGGCAAGGACCGCGAACTGCTCAAGGTCTGACCCCTCACCTCCGGTCCGGCAGGCCCGCCGCCCGGAGGACCGTCGGACGCGACCGGCCCCGCACCTGACAGGCCTGACAGGTGCGGGGCCGGTTCTCGTTCTTTCGGGACGGTCCGGTCGCGTGGGGCCTAACGGGTGGCGGCGGTCCTGGGCGCGTACGTGCGGCGCAGGAAGCGGCGCAGCGCGGCGATGTCGAACTGGACCACTGCGACGCCCTCGGGGGAGTGGAACTCGACGACGGCCTGGACGCGCCCGCAGGGCCAGACGCGTACGTCACCGGTCCCGGTCGGGGCCTGCAGGCCGGCCTCCAGGAGGGCGCGCGGGAAGACCCACTCGTTGTCGGTGCCCTCGGGCGAGAGGTCCGCGGGGAAGACGATCCGCACGGCGAGCGGCTCGGCGGGGACGAAGCGCAGGGCGACCGGAATGGCGCGGTAGAGCGGGTCGTCGGTGATCACGCGGGCGCGGACGCGCTCCTCGACGACGGGATCGGGCGCGGTCGCGGTGGCTGTCGCGCTGGTGCCGGCAGGTGGATTCTCGGCGGCGGCTGACATCGACAAGACTCCTCGAATCGGAACATATATGTCCGTATTGCCCCCAGCCTCGCACATTCCCAGGAATCCGCACGAGGCCATTTGTCACGCCACCGCTCTTGCCAACCCTTCGCAATTGGGCCCTATCCTTGAACGGTTAAAGACTTTGCCGGATCAACGGACCGCAGGAAGCGGAGCAGAACCATGCATGTGCCCGACGGCTTCATCGATGCCCCCGTCTCCATTGCCGCAGGTGTCGCCGCCGCCGGAGCCGTGGCGGTCAGCCTCCGCGGCGCCCGCCGGGAGCTCGACGAGCGGACCGCCCCGCTCGCCGGCCTCGTCGCCGCCTTCATCTTCGCGGTCCAGATGCTGAACTTCCCCGTGGCCGCCGGCACCAGCGGCCACCTGCTGGGAGGCGCGCTCGCCGCGATCCTCGTCGGCCCCTACACGGGTGTGCTCTGCGTGTCCGTGGTCCTGCTCATGCAGGGGGTCCTCTTCGCCGACGGCGGCCTCACCGCCCTCGGCGTCAACGTCGTGAACATGGCCGTGGTGACGGTGGTCGTCGCCTACGCCGTCTTCCGCGGGCTGGTGAAACTGCTGCCCGCCGGCCGCCGCTCGGTCACCGTCGCCGCCTTCGCCGGAGCGCTGCTCTCGGTGCCCGCCGCCGCCGTCATGTTCACCCTCTTCTACGCGCTCGGCGGCACCACCGACGTGCCGCTGGGCAAGGTCTTCGGTGCCATGGCCGGCGTCCACGTCCTCATCGGCATCGGCGAGGCCGCCATCACCGCCGCGACCGTCGGCGCCGTGATCGCCGTACGCCCCGACCTGGTCCACGGCGCCCTCGGACTGTCCGCCCCGCTGAAGCTGCGCGTCGGCGGTGAACTGGTCGACGCCCCGGCCGCCACCCCCGCCGCCCCGGCCGGCCTCGCCGCCCGCTCCACCAAGCCCGTGTGGATCACCGGCCTCGTCGCCGCCCTCGCCCTCGCCGGTTTCGTGTCCTTCTACGCCTCCTCCAGCCCCGACGGCCTGGAGAAGGTCGCCGCCGACAAGGGCATCGACCAGAAGGTGACGGAGCACGCCGCCGCCGGGTCCCCGCTCGCCGACTACAGCGTCAAGGACGTCTCCGACGCGCGCCTCTCCGGCGGCCTCGCCGGAGTCATCGGCGTCGGCGGGACCGTCGTGCTCGGCACCGCCGTCTTCTGGACCGTCCGCCGCCGCCGCGGCGCCGACCTCACGGCCGCGTCCACGGCCGTGCCGGCCGCCTGACATGGGCGCGGGCCACGCCCACAAGCTCTACCGGCACGGGCACTCACCGGTCCACGACCTGCCGCCGCACTGCAAGCTCGCCGCGACCTTCGGCTTCGTCGTGGTCGTCGTGTCCACACCGCGCGAGGCGGTGTGGGCCTTCGGCCTGTACGCCGTCCTCGTCGCGGCGGCGGCCGCCTTCGCCCGGATCCCGGCCGGATTCCTGCTGCGCCGGCTGCTGATCGAGGTGCCGTTCGTCGCCTTCGCCGTCCTGATGCCCTTCGTGGCCCAAGGCGAACGGGTCGACTTCCTCGGCATGTCGCTCAGCGTCTCCGGTCTCTGGGGCGCCTGGAACGTGCTGGCCAAGGGCACCCTCGGCGTGGCCGCGTCCGTCCTGCTCGCCTCGACCACCGAACTGCGGTCCCTGCTGCTCGGCCTGCAGCGGCTGGGGCTGCCGCCACTGCTCGTCCAGATCGCCTCCTTCATGGTCCGGTACGGCGACGTGATCACCGACGAGCTGCGCCGCATGTCGATCGCCCGCCGCTCACGCGGTTTCGAGGCGCGCGGGATCCGGCACTGGGGCGTCCTCGCCAAGACGGCCGGCGCCCTGTTCATCCGCTCCTACGAACGCGGCGAGCGGGTCTACCTCGCGATGGTCAGCCGCGGCTACGCCGGCTCCGTGCCGGTGATCGACGAAGTCGCGGCCACCCGCGCCCAGTGGGCGTACGCGGCCGCACTCCCGGTGACGGCACTCGCCGTCTGTCTGGTGGGATGGACGCTGTGAACGCACCCTCTCTCGAAGTCTCCGGCCTCGCCTACGCCTACCCCGACGGCCACCAGGCCCTCTTCGGGGTCGACCTGACCGTGGGGCAGGGCGAGCGGGTGGCGCTGCTCGGCCCCAACGGCGCCGGCAAGACCACCCTGGTCCTGCACCTCAACGGCATCCTGAGCGGCGGCGTCGGCACCGTGGCCGTGGCCGGGCTGCCCGTGGAGAAGCGGAACCTCGCCGAGGTCCGCCGCCGGGTCGGCATCGTCTTCCAGGACCCCGACGACCAGCTCTTCATGCCGACCGTGCGGGAGGACGTGGCCTTCGGCCCGGCCGCCGCCGGAATGCGAGGTCCCGAGCTGGCGGCCCGGGTGCGCGACGCCCTGGACCAGGTCGGCATGGCCGCCTACGCGGACCGGCCCCCGCACCACCTGTCCTTCGGGCAGCGCCGCCGGGTCGCGGTGGCGACCGTACTGGCGATGCGCCCCGAGATCCTGGTGCTGGACGAACCGTCCTCCAACCTCGACCCGGCGTCGCGGCGGGAGCTCGCGGACATCCTGCGCTCCCTGGACGTCACCGTGCTGATGGTGACGCACGACCTGCCGTACGCGCTGGAGCTCTGTCCGCGCGCGGTGATCCTCAGCGAGGGGACCATCGTGGCGGACGGGCGGACCCAGGACGTGCTGTGCGACGAGGAGCTGATGCGCGCGCACCGGCTGGAGCTGCCCTTCGGCTTCGACCCGCGCTCGGTGTCCCTGGCGTAGGCCCCCGGTGGCATAACCGCGCACGGCGGGTTGTTGGACTGCTCGTGGAGATCCAGGGTGAGGTGGCGGAGGGCTACGAGGCCGTCCGCGAGGCTTTCGTACGCAACTTCGAGGTGCTCGGCGACCGGGGCGCGGCCGTGGCCGTCTACCGCGACGGGCGGCGGGTCGTGGACCTGTGGGCCGGTACGAAGGACGCCGGCCCGGCCGCGGGGGCCGGGGGCGTCGGCGGGGGGTCCTGGACCGCCGACACCGCGCAGGTGGTGCGCTCGGCGACCAAGGGCGTCGCGGCCGTCGTCCCGCTGCTGCTCCACCAGCGGGGGCTGCTGGACCTCGACGCGCCCGTCGCCTCGTACTGGCCCGAGTTCAAGGCGGGCGGCAAGGAACACGCACGCGTACGGGACCTGCTCGCGCACCGCGCCGGGGTCCCGGCGCTGGACCGGGGGCTGACCCCCGCCCAGGCGGTCGACGGGCACTCGGGCGCGCGTGCGGTCGCCGCGCAGCGGGCCCTGTGGGAACCGGGCACGGCACACGGCTACCACGCCCAGACGTACAGCTGGCTGCTGTCGGAGCTGGTGGCGCGGGTGACGGGCGGGACCTCGCTGGGGCAGTGGCTGGCCCGTGAGGTCACCGGGCCGCTGGGGCTGGACTTCTGGATCGGTCTGCCCGAGGCCCCGGCACGGTCCGGGCGGGTGGGCCGGGTCGCGCCGGTGGAACCGCCGCAGTCGGCGGGAGCGTTGAAGATCCGGCCGCGCAGGAACGTCTCGGAGGCCTACGCCGACCCCGCGTCCCTGACCCGGCGGGCGTTCGCGGCGATCGACCCGCTGCCCGACGAGAACGCCCCCGAGTACCGGGCGGCCGAGCTCCCCGCGTCGGCGGGCATCGGCACGGCGCGGGCGCTGGCGGGCCTGTACGCCGCGCTGCTGTCCGACACGCAGGACGGCACACGGCTCTTCACCCCCGAGACCACCGCGCTGGCGGGCACGGAGCTCTCCTCCGGCCCGGACCGGGTCCTGGTGGTCAACACCCGCTTCGGGCCCGGCTACATGCTGCACGGCCCGGCCTCGCCGCTGCTGTCCCCGTCCTCGTTCGGCCATCCGGGCCGCGGCGGCTCGCTGGCCTTCGCGGACGCGGAGGCGGGCATCGGCTTCGGCTACGTCACGAACGCGCTGGCCAAGTCGGTCACCGCCGACCCGCGCGCACAGGCGCTGGTCCGGGCGGTCCGGTCCTCGCTGTGACCCCGGTGGGGTCCGGCGGCCGGGGAAAACGCCGTGTTCCGGGCACGGAGCCGCGTTAGCGTGGCCGCATGACCACCACCACACATCCGCTGTTCGCCGAAGCCCTCGCCGCCCTGGGCCTGGAGCCCGGCGTACGGAGCTTCCCCGACGGCACCCGGACCGCCGCCGACGCGGCCGCCGCGATCGGGTGCGAGCTCGGCCAGATCGTGAAGTCGCTGATCTTCGCGGCCGACGGGGTGCCCGTGCTGGTCCTGCTGAACGGGGCTTCGCGGGTGGACGTGGAGGCGGTGCGCCGGGAGCTCGGCGCGGACGCCGTGACCCGGGCGGACGCGGCCCTGGTCCGCGAGACCACGGGCTACGCCATCGGAGGCGTCCCGCCCTTCGGGCACCGCACCCGCACCCGGGTCCTCGCGGACCGCTCCCTGCTGACCCACGACGTGGTCTGGGCCGCCGCCGGAACCCCGCACACGGTGTTCCCGATGGCCCCGCGCGAACTGATCGCCCACGCGGGGGCCGTTCTGGCCGACGTACGGGAGCACTGAGGCCGGCGGCGGGGCCGCCCGTCCGGGCCCGGTCCCGGCCCGGCCGCTCAGCCCGCGTTCAGCACGGCCGCCACGATCGGGCCGGCCGCGTCGGCCCCGTGGCCGCCGCCCTCGACCATCGCCGCGGCCGCCACGTCACCGCTGAAGCCGGTGAACCAGCTGTCCGGGTTCTGCGCGCCGTCGACCTCCGCCGAGCCGGTCTTCGCACCCTTGTCGGAGCCGCCGACGGCGGCCATCGCGCCCCGCGCCGTACCGCCGGTCGCCGTCAGCTTCATCATCCGCACCAGCTGCGCCGCCACCGCGGGTTTCATCGGCCGGGAGGCCTTCGCCAGCGTGCGGCCGTCCAGGGAGGCCTTGACGACCACCGGCTGGCGGAACACCCCGGTGCGGGCGGTGGCCGTGATCGAGGCCATGGTCAGCGGGTTCATCTGGATCTGGCCCTGCCCGATGTACGCGGCCGCGGCCGCCGGGCCGGTGGCCTCCGGGACCTTGCCGTCGACGGTCGGCACGCCGACGTTCCACTGGGCGCCGATGCCGAAGACCTCCCGGGCCTCCTTCGGGAGCGCGCCGATGTCGTTGACCGGCTTGATCTGCTTGATGAAGGCCGTGTTGCAGGACTGGGCGAAGCTCGTCGCGAAGGTCTCGTCGTCGAGCTTGAAGCCCTTCAGGTTCGTGAAGCGCCGGCCCTCCCAGGAAACCTCCGCCGGGCACTCGGCGACCTTGTCCGCCGCCACCAGGCCCCGGTCCAGCAGCATCGCGGCGGTCACGATCTTCATCGTGGAGCCGGGCGCGCGCCCGCCGCTGAGGGAGGCGGGGAACCCGTCCGAACGGTGGTCGGCGATGGCCAGGACGTCCCCGGTGCTGGGCTGGACGGCGACCACCGAGGCCTGCGGGAAGCGCAGTACGGCCTTCTCGGCGGCCTCCTGCACGTCGGCGTCCAGGACGGTCTCGATCTTCCCCGGTGTGCCCTCGACCAGCGTCAGCAGGCTGCGCCGGGGGGCGTCCGGGGTGGCCGGCTCGATCCACAGCTCGGCGCCTCCGGCGCCGCCCAGCTTCGCCCCGTACTTCTGGCGCAGGTCGTCGAGCACCTTGCGCAGGGACGGGTACTTCTCGGCCGTCAGCTCCTTGCCGTTGCGGTCCACGGCCCTGACGGGCGGGCTGGGCGGGGCGCCCCCGCGCAGCCGTTCGCCCTTCTGGAGCTGCGGGTGGAGCACCGAGGGGTCCCAGTCGACGAGCGGCAGCCCGGTGGTGTTGCCGCGGACCACGGAGAGCTTGGACTCGTAGGCGAGGGGCTTGGTGATCCCCTCGTAGGTGACCTCCGCCGCGACGGAGTACGCCACGGTGGTGCCGCTCTGCACGCCGGGGGTGATCGCGACCTTCGACACGTGGGCCGCGGTCGTGAAGTCGCCCAGCGCGTCCCGGGCCACCCCCGGATTGTTCGTCAGCTCGGCGCCCTTCGCCGCGTCTCCGGCCGACCAGGCGGCGAAGAAGGCCGCGGCGGTCCGCGCGGCCTCCTCGTCGCCGACCGGCCCCGTGCCCTTGGCGGGCGCCGAGGGGCCGACGGCGCTCGTGCTCGTGCCGTCGCCCCCACCGCTGTCGTCCCCGACCAGCGCGTACACCCCGTAACCCGCACCGCCCAGCATGGCGAGGAACACCCCGCCCACGATGGCGCCCTTTGCGGCCCCGTTCATTCCACGATCCCCGTCCCCCGTGCCACGGCCCCCGCTCGGTGAACGCTGAACGCGTTCAGGGAGCCCGTGGTGCAGACCATACGTCGAACGGACGGACGGTCAGGGGCGTTGTTACAGGACCGGAACCTGGGCCCGGGCGCCCCCTAGACCCAGGTGTCCAGCCACATCCGGCCCCGCCAGGAGTCCATCGGGAGGGACTGGCCGGTATAGATCGGCCAGAAATAGATGAAGTTCCAGACGATCAGGAGGACGAGGACGCCCGCCGCCACCGCGCCCAGGGCGCGCCGGCGTTCCGAGGAGCCGGCCGGGCCCAGGAGGGCGCCGGTCATCATGGCCACCGCCAGGCACAGGTAGGGGACGAAGACCACGGCGTAGAAGAAGAAGATGGTCCGCTCCTGGTAGTTGAACCAGGGCAGCAGGCCCGCGCCGACCGCGCACACGATCGCGCCGGCCCGCCAGTCGCGGCGGAAGAACCAGCGCCACAGCACGTACAGCAGCGCGAAGCAGCCCGTCCACCACAGCAGCGGGGTGCCGAGCGCCAGCACCTCGCGGGCGCACTTGACCGTCTCCGTGGCCGGGCAGCCGTCGGTGCCCGGCGCGGGGGACTCGTAGAAGTAGGAGACGGGACGGCCCAGGACCAGCCAGCTCCACGGGTTCGACTCGTAGGTGTGGCCCGAGGTCAGGCCCACGTGGAAGTCGTAGACCGTCGTCTCGTAGTGCCACAGGCTCCGCAGCCACTCCGGCAGGAACGACAGCGAGCTGTGCTGGTCGTTCTTGACGGCCCAGTCGCGGAAGTAGCCGCCCTTGCCGTTGTCGGGGGAGAGGATCCAGCCGAGCCACGAGGCCAGGTAGACCGCGATCGCCACGGGGACGGTGGAGAGGAAACCGGGCAGGGCGTCCCGGCGCAGCATCGCCGCGTACGGGGAGCCCGCGCCCGCGGTGCGGCGCGCGGCCGCGTCCCAGAGCACGGTCATGACCCCGAAGAAGGCCAGCACGATCAGGCCGTTCCACTTCGTGCCGAAGGCCAGGCCCAGGCAGACGCCGGCCAGGATCCGGTACGGGCGCCAGCCCAGGCCCAGCGTCTCGGCGATCCGGGCGTCCGGGCGGGTGCGTCCCTCACCGTCCACCGGGAGGGCCGCCACGAGCCGGGCCCGCGCCTTGTCCCGGTCGATGACCAGCGATCCGAAGGCCGCCAGCACGAAGAACATCAGCACCAGGTCGAGCAGCGCGGTGCGGCTCATCACCAGGTGCAGGCCGTCCACCGCCATGAGCAGGCCGGCCAGGCAGCCGAGGAACGTCGAGCGGAACAGCCGCCGCCCGATCCGGCACAGCATCAGCACGGACAGGGTGCCGAGCAGAGCGGTCATGAACCGCCAGCCGAAGGGGTCGAAGCCGAACATCCATTCGCCGAGGCCGATCACCCATTTGCCGACCGGCGGGTGCACGACGTAGCCCGGGTCCAGGGGGAGGCCGACCCCGTCGGGGTTGGCGAGGATCGACTTGTCGATGTCCTTGGGCCAGGACGCCTCGTAGCCCTGCCAGATCGTGGCCCACGCGTCCTTGGCGTAGTACGTCTCGTCGAATATCACCGCCTTGGGGCTGCCCAGATGGGCGAACCGCAGCACCCCGGCGACCAGCGCCACCAGCAGCGGTCCGGCCCAGGCCAGCACCCGCTCCCAGACCGCGGCCGTCTCGGCCCGGATGCCCAGGGTCGCCCACAGCTGCGCGGACGGCCGTGCGTACGGGGGCACCAGGCGGGTGCGGACGTCCGACTGCTTCCGGGCGCCCGTCCGGGCCGTGTACCCGAAGCCGCGCAGGCGGCGCAGCCAGGCGGACGGCTGGTCGGCGGGTCCGGATCCGGGGCCGAGGTCGGGCCCCGCCGATGAGGCGGGCAGGGCCCCCGCGGGGCTGGGCGGCGGCGTCGCGGTACTGGTCACCGGGTCATCGTAGGGAACGAGGCTGTGTCGAGGGGGTCCGGGTGACCCGCGGCTGCGCCGAAACCCGGGGGACGGGAGCGCCGGGACGAGCGGGGCGGGACGGCTGAGAGGATGGGGCGGTGACCACTGACCAGCCCCGCCCCTCCGAGGCCCCCGCCGAAGCCCCGACCGAGAACGCGCCCGCGGGCGCGCTCGAAGCCGTCTCCGGAGCGTCCGCCGAGGCCCGCTCCGAGGCCCGCTCCGAGGTCCGCTCCGAGGTCCGTTCGGAGGCCCGCTCCGGGGGGCCGGGCGCGGGCGTGCTCGTGCTCGCCGGGACCCCCATCGGCGACCTCGCCGACGCCCCGCCGAGGCTCGCGTCCGAGCTGGAACGGGCCGACGTGATCGCCGCCGAGGACACCCGGCGCCTGCGCCGGCTCACCCAGGGCCTGGGCGTCCACACCACCGGGCGCGTCCTGTCGTACTTCGAGGGCAACGAGTCCGCGCGCACGCCCGAACTGGTCGAGGCCCTCGTGGCCGGCAAGCGCGTCGTGCTGGTGACGGACGCCGGCATGCCCTCGGTCTCGGACCCCGGCTACCGGCTGGTCGCCGCGGCCGTGGAGAAGGACATCAAGGTCACGGCCGTGCCCGGCCCGTCCGCCGTCCTCACCGCGCTCGCCCTGTCCGGGCTGCCCGTCGACCGCTTCTGCTTCGAGGGCTTCCTGCCGCGCAAGGCCGGCGAACGCCTCGGCAAGCTCCGCGAGGTCCAGGGCGAACGCCGCACCCTCGTCTACTTCGAGGCCCCGCACCGGCTCGACGACACCCTGGCCGCCATGGCCGAGGTGTTCGGCGCCGAGCGGCGCGCCGCCGTCTGCCGCGAGCTGACCAAGACCTACGAGGAGGTCAAGCGCGGCGGCCTCGGCGAGCTGGCCGCCTGGGCCTCCGAGGGCGTGCGCGGGGAGATCACCGTGGTCGTCGAGGGCGCCCCGGCCGCGGCCCCCGGCGACGTGGACGCGCAGGAACTGGTGAACCGGGTACGGGTGCGCGAGGAGGCGGGAGAGCGGCGCAAGGAGGCCATCGCGGCGGTCGCGGCCGAGGTGGGCGTACCCAAGCGCGAGGTCTTCGACGCCGTCGTGGCGGCAAAGAACGCGGCACAAAAGGTGCCGCCGGTCGGTAAAGAGCTAACCTGAAAAGCAAAGCTCAGACCGCGCACCGGGCGCTTTGGGCATGACTCGCCCAAAGACCGTCCAACACTAGACAGGGCCTGATGCGCTCCCGCCCGAAGAGGCGTCCACTGGCATTGCACCAGTGGAACAAGAGGAGCTGGCATGAGTGAGATCGCTGACCCCCAGGTACCCGTCGCCGTACCCGCCGCGTCCACCACGTTCACATCCACATCCGCGGCGGCCGCGACCGCGGCCGCGTCCGGCGTGCCGACCGTGCACGAGGCGTACGCCTTCGCCTGCATGAAGTGCGGCTACGGCTGGGAGCAGGGGTACGAGATAGAGCACCGCGTCGACGGCACGGGACACCCCTTCATCGTCTACACGGTGCAGGGCGAGCGGGTCCCTTCGCCGCTGTCGAACCCGACGTGCATGAACTGCGGCGGGCACGTGGTGCGGATCATGCGGGAGGGCCAGGTCAAGTCGGTGCTCGGCATGATCGACCAGCTCTACCACCACCGGGCCGCCCCCGGCATCGCCGGTCCGGTCCCGGCGTCGTACGAGGAGCAGCCCCCGCGGGCGCCGAAGCAGCGCAAGGTGCCGCACGACGGCCCCGGGCCGGTCGCGGTGGAGCGGCCCGGGCCGCTGGCCCGGCTGCTCGGGCTCTTCCGCCGGTCATAAGATCGGCCGTATGAGCCGTAGTACGCCGAACGACGCGCCGCCCCCGCTGCCCGAACCGCTCCGGGTGGCGGTCGCCGACTCCCACACCCATCTGGACATGCAGTCCGGGACCGTCGAGGAAGGCCTGGCCAAGGCCGCCTCCGTGGGCGTGACCACGGTCGTCCAGGTCGGCTGCGACGTGAAGGGCTCCCGCTGGGCGGCCGAGACCGCGGCCGCCCGCGACAACGTCCACGCGGCCGTGGCCCTGCACCCCAACGAGGCCCCCCGGATCGTGCACGGGGACCCCGACGGCTGGTCGCGGCAGGGCGCCCGCGAGGGCGGCGGGGAGAGCGCGCTCGACGACGCGCTCGCCGAGATCGAGGCCCTGGCCGCGCTGGCGCACGTGAAGGCGGTCGGCGAGACCGGGCTCGACTTCTTCCGGACCGGGCCGCAGGGAACGGCAGCGCAGGAGCGTTCCTTCCGCGCCCACATCGAGATCGCCAAGCGGCAGGGCAAGGCCCTGGTCATCCACGACCGTGAGGCCCACGCGGACGTCCTGCGCGTCCTGCGCGAGGAGGGCGCACCCGAGCGGACCGTCTTCCACTGCTACTCCGGCGACGCCGAGATGGCCCGGGAGTGCGCGGCCGCCGGCTACTACATGTCCTTCGCCGGAACGGTCACCTTCAAGAACGCCCAGCCGCTGCGGGACGCCCTGGCGGTGGCCCCGCTGGAACTGGTGCTCGTGGAGACGGACGCCCCGTACCTGACCCCGGCGCCCTATCGCGGACGGCCGAACGCCCCGTACCTCATTCCGCTGACGGTACGGGCGATGGCCGCGGTCCGCGGCCTCGACGAGGACGCCATGGCGACGGCGCTGGCCGCCAACACGGCCCGCGCCTTCGACTACTGAGCCGCACCGACGAGTCGCACGGCCGAGTCGCACGGCCGAGCCGGCTGCCGAGCGCCCCGGGGCGCCCCGCATCACCCGTTCGCCACGGTGCGTAGCCGTACCGCTTTGTAGCGTGACGGCCGCTCCGCTAGGGTGCCGTGCCCGAAGCAGCGGGACGGACCAGTGGAGCGAGCGTCGTGAGCGATATGTCCTGGCCGGCCGACGGCGGTGATCCCGGAGGCCCCGGTCCCCGGGATCCGTGGGACCGGGACCCCGTGCTCGACCAGGGCCGCGCTCCCGACGACGGGGCCGGCGGCGGGACGGACGCGATGACCACTCAGGCCGGCCCGCCCGCACCGGTGGGCCTGGCCGACCCGGACCCGGGCCCGGAGCCGGGCCCGGGCATGAGCGTGGGCCCGGGTGTCGCTCCGTACCCGGCCCCGAGCCCGGATCTGAGCCCGGGACGGGGACGGGGCCACGGCGTGCCCCCGGACCCCTACCCCGGACGGCGGGAGCCGCAGCCCGGGGTCCCGGCCCCCCGCGGCGGTGCCCGGCGGCGCAAGACGTCCGGACCGGGAACCGGAGCCGGGGCGGCCGGACCGGGGTCCGGAGCCGGGGCCACGTCGGCATCCGACGGCGCCGGGCCGGGTCGCCGGGCCGGGGGCCGGACCGCCGCACCGGCGCAGGAACCACCGGCCACCGGCCGCCGCCGGCGCGCCGAGCCCGGCCCGCTCCCCGGCCCCGCCACCGCTCCGGCCCCGGACGCGCCCGCAGACCTGGCCCCACCCGGACCGGGCCGCCGCAGAGGCGCTCCGCAGCCGCCCGCCGAGACATTCGCCCCCGTTCCGGTTCCGGCCCCCACGGTCGCCGCCGCCCGCCCCGGCGGCTCGGGGCCCCCCGACCGGCGGCGCCGCCCGGCGGGAACCCGCTCGGCCCACGCCGGCTGGCGGCGGATCGTCCCGCAGGCCCTGGTCGTCGCATTCCTGGCCGGCGGCACGACCGCCTTCGTCGCGGCCGACAAGGCGGTGCGCCTCACCGTCGACGGAGTCCCGCGGACGCTGCACACCTTCGCCGACGACATCGGCGGGCTGCTCGCCGCCGAAAGGCTCGGCGTCGGACCCCACGACCTCGTCGCCCCGGCCAGGAGCGAGGACCTGGAGGACGGTGACGAGGTCGTCGTCCGCTACGGCCGTCCCCTGCGCCTCACCCTCGACGGACAGCGGCGGGAGGTGTGGACCACCAGCCGCACGGTGGACGGCGCCCTGCGCCAGCTCGGGATCCGCGCCGAAGGCGCCTACCTCTCCGCCGCCCGCACCACCCCCGTCCCCCGCGCCGGCCTGGACCTCGCCGTCCGCACCGAACGCGGCGTCACCTTCATGGCCGACGGCCGCGAGAGCGCCATCCGCACCAACGCCGCCACCGTCCAAGAGGCCCTCGACCAGGCGGGGATCACCCTCCACGGCCAGGACACCACCACCGTTCCCCCCGGCGCCTTCCCCCGCGACGGCATGACCGTCACCGTGCTGCGCATCACCGGCACCCGCGAAGTCCGCGAGGAGCGCATCCCGTACGCGACCGAGAAGGTCGAGGACCCCATGCTCTTCGCCGGCACCGAAGTCGTCGAACGCTCCGGGCGGCCCGGCGCGCGCAGGGTCACGTACGGCCTGCGCAGCGTCAACGGCGTCCGCCAGAAGCCCCGCCGGATCGCCGAGGAGACCGTCCGCGAACCCGTCACCCAGCTCGTCAAGGTCGGCACGAGGCCGCTGCCGAGCTCGGTGACGGGCGCGGACGGCCTCGACTGGGCCGCGCTCGCCCGGTGCGAGTCCGGCGGCAGGCCCGGCGCCACCGACCCGTCGGGGACGTACGGCGGGCTGTACCAGTTCGACGTCCAGACCTGGCACTCCCTCGGCGGCAGCGGCCGGCCGCAGAACGCGCCCAGCCCGGAGCAGACCTACCGCGCGAAGAAGCTCTACGTGCAGCGGGGGGCGAGTCCGTGGCCGCACTGCGGCCGTACCCTTTATCGGTGAGCACAGCAGAGCAGCAGCCCGATCACTCGTCCGAGACCGCGCCCGCGGCAGCGCCCGAGACCTCCGCCCTCCTCGGCGCGGCCGACATCCGGGAGCTGGCCGCCGTCCTGGGCGTCCGGCCGACGAAGCAGAAGGGCCAGAACTTCGTCATCGACGCCAACACGGTGCGCCGCATCGTGCGCACCGCCGGGGTCCGGCCGGACGACGTGGTCGTCGAGGTCGGTCCCGGCCTGGGCTCGCTGACGCTCGCGCTGCTGGAGGCCGCCGACCGGGTCGTCGCCGTGGAGATCGACGACATCCTGGCCGCCGCGCTGCCCGCGACCATCGAGGCGCGGATGCCCGGACGCAAGGACCGCTTCGCGCTGGTCCACTCCGACGCGATGCTGGTCGAGGAACTGCCCGGCCCGCCGCCGACCGCGCTCGTCGCGAACCTCCCGTACAACGTGGCCGTGCCGGTGCTGCTGACCATGCTCGACCGCTTCCCGAGCATCGAGCGGACCCTGGTGATGGTGCAGGCCGAGGTCGCGGACCGGCTCGCCGCCAAGCCCGGCAACAAGGTCTACGGAGTGCCCTCCGTCAAGGCCAACTGGTACACGGACGTCAAGCGGGCCGGCTCCATCGGCCGCAACGTCTTCTGGCCCGCGCCGAACGTCGACTCCGGTCTCGTCTCGCTGGTGCGCCGGGCGGAGCCGGTCAAGACCACCGCCACCAAGTCCGAGGTCTTCGCCGTCGTCGACGCGGCCTTCGCGCAGCGCCGCAAGACGCTGCGCGCGGCGCTGTCGGGCTGGGCCGGTTCGGCGCCGGGCGCCGAAGCGGCGCTGGTCGCGGCCGGCGTCTCCCCGCAGGCCCGCGGCGAGTCCCTGACCGTCGAGGAGTTCGCGGCGATCGCCGAGCACAAGCCGGCGCCGCAGAGGCCCGCCCTGTGAGCGCGCCGGAGCGTTCCGCGGCGGGCGTGACGGTACGGGTCCCCGCGAAGGTCAACGTGCAGCTGGGGGTGGGCGCGGCCCGGCCGGACGGCTTCCACGACCTGGCCAACGTCTTCCTGGCCGTCTCGCTCCACGACGAGGTCACCGCGACGCCCTCCGCCTCCCTGACGGTGACCTGCGAGGGCCGGGGCGCGGACCAGGTCCCGCTGGACCGTACGAACCTGGCCGCGCGGGCGGCGCAGATGCTGGCGGACCGAGCCGGGCTGACCCCCGCCGTCCACCTCCACATCGCGAAGAACATCCCCGTGGCCGGCGGCATGGCGGGCGGCAGCGCGGACGGCGCGGCCGCCCTCCTGGCCTGCGACAGGCTGTGGGGTCTGGACACCCCGCGGGAGGGCCTCCTCGCCCTCTGCGCCGAGCTGGGCAGCGACGTTCCGTTCAGCCTGGTCGGCGGGGCCGCGCTCGGCACCGGCCGCGGGGAGATCCTGACCCCGGTGGCGGCGGGTTCCTTCCACTGGGTGTTCGCGGTCGCCGACGGCGGGCTGTCGACCCCGGCGGTGTTCCGCGAGTTCGACCGCCTCGCCGAGGGGCGCGAGATCCCCGTCCCGCAGGCCTCCCCGGACCTCCTGGCGGCCCTCGCCTCCGGCGACCCGGACGCCCTCGCCGCGCACCTGGCCAACGACCTCCAGCCCGCGGCCCTGTCGCTGCGGCCCTCGCTGGCGGGCACCCTCGCCGCGGGCACGGACGCCGGAGCCCTGGCCGCCCTGGTCTCCGGCTCGGGTCCGACGACGGCCTTCCTGGTCCGCGACGCGGAATCCGCGGCGAAGGTGGCGGCCGCCCTCGAAGCCTCGGGGACGTGCCGCAGCACCCACACGGCCACGAGTCCGGCCCCCGGCGCGACGGTCCTTCCCGGGGCCTGACCCGGGTTCCGGGCCGAGGGGACCCGACGGGCGGGCCGCGGCGGGCGCACCCCGGCCGAGCGGGCCGGGACGGGCGGGTCCCGGCGGGCGCTCGCCGGGCGGCTGCCGGTGGAACGGTTCGGCACTCCGCGGAGGGTTAGGCTGGGGGGCTGATCCACACCCCTTCCCTGGAGCGCTCCTGATGGCCGTCAATCTGGTCAATGTCGAGGCAGTCAGCAAGGTGTACGGAACCCGTACCCTGCTCGACGGCATTTCCCTCGGCGTGTCCGAGGGGGACCGGATCGGTGTCGTCGGCCGCAACGGCGACGGCAAGACCACCCTCATCCGGATGCTCGCGAAACTGGAGGAACCCGACACCGGCCGGGTCACCCAGAACAGCGGCCTGCGCATGGGCGTGCTCACCCAGCACGACTCGCTCGACCCCAAGGCCACCGTCCGCCACGAGATCATCGGGGACATGGCCGACCACGAGTGGGCCGGCAACGCCAAGATCCGCGACGTCCTCACCGGACTCTTCGGCGGCCTCGACCTGCCCGGCTTCGGGCAGGGCCTCGACACCGTCATCGGCCCGCTCTCCGGCGGCGAGCGCCGCCGCATCGCGCTCGCCCAGCTCCTCATCGCCGACCACGAACTCCTCGTACTCGACGAGCCCACCAACCACCTCGACGTCGAGGGCATCTCCTGGCTGGCCGGGCACCTCCAGGAGCGCCGCTCCGCGCTCGTCTGCGTCACCCACGACCGGTGGTTCCTCGACCAGGTCTGCACCCGCATGTGGGACGTCCAGCGCGGTGACGTCCACGAGTACGAGGGCGGCTACAGCGACTACGTCTTCGCCCGCGCCGAGCGCGACCGCATCGCCGCGACGGAGGAGTCCAAGCGGCAGAACCTGATGCGCAAGGAGCTGGCCTGGCTGCGCCGCGGCGCTCCCGCCCGGACCTCCAAGCCGCGCTACCGCATCGAGGCCGCCAACGAGCTGATCGCCGACGTGCCGCCGCCGCGCGACAAGTCCGCGCTGATGAAGTTCGCCAACGCCCGGCTCGGCAAGACGGTCTTCGACCTCGAGGACGTCACCGTCCAGGCAGGCCCCAAGACCCTCCTCAAGCACCTCACCTGGCACCTGGGCCCCGGTGACCGCGTCGGTCTCGTCGGCGTCAACGGCGCCGGCAAGACCTCCCTGCTGCGCTCCCTCGCCGAGGCCGCCCGCACCCAGGGCGAGGTCCAGCCGGCCGCCGGGTCCGTGACCGTCGGCAAGACCGTCAAGCTGGCCTACCTCTCGCAGGAGGTCGGCGAACTCGACCCGTCCCTGCGGGTCCTGGAGGCCGTGCAGCGCGTGCGCGACCGGGTCGACCTCGGTCAGGGCCGCGAGATGACGGCGGGCCAGCTGTGCGAGCAGTTCGGCTTCACCAAGGAGAAGCAGTGGACGCCCGTCGGCGACCTCTCCGGCGGTGAGCGGCGCCGGCTGCAGATCCTGCGCCTGCTGATGGACGAGCCCAACGTCCTGTTCCTCGACGAGCCCACCAACGACCTCGACATCGAGACCCTGACCCAGCTGGAGGACCTCCTCGACGGCTGGCCCGGCTCGCTGATCGTGATCTCGCACGACCGGTTCTTCATCGAGCGCACCACCGACACGGTGATGGCGCTGCTCGGCGACGCGAGCCTGCGGATGCTGCCGCGCGGCCTCGACGAGTACCTCGAGCGCCGGCGGAAGATGATCGACGCGGCCGCTCCGGCGCCCGCCCCGTCCGCCGCGAAGTCCTCGGCCTCCGGGGACGCGCGCGCCGCGAAGAAGGAGCTCCAGAAGATCGAGCGGCAGCTCAACAAGATGTCGGACCGCGAGGGCAGCCTGCACGCGCAGATCGCCGAACACTCCACCGACTTCGACAAGGTCGCCAAGCTCGACGCGGAGCTGCGGGAACTCATCTCGAACCGGGACGAGTTGGAGATGCGCTGGCTGGAGCTCGCCGAGGAGGCGTGAGTTCCGCGGGCCCCAGGCCCCAACTGGCTGGATAACGGCGGCATCACGGGCCGGTCCTCCCTTGGGAACAGGGGGAGGACCGGCCCGGCGCACGGGCGTGGGCAGTGATAGAAAGGGCATCCTCCCACCACCCCGAAGCCGAAGGTATGCGCTGATGACCGAGCCGCCCCAGCCGCCGAACCAGCCGCCGACACCTTCCGGTTACGGCCACCTGCCCGGCCCTCCGCCGTCCGGGTACGGAAATCCGCCGCAGGGCGAGAACCCGTACGCCCAGCAGCCCCAGGGCGCGCCCCAGCCGCAGGGCCCGTACCCGCAGCAGCCCCCGCAGGGGCCGTACGGCCAGCAGCCGCCCGGCGGCTACGGCTTCCCGCCGCCGCCCCCCGGCATGCCGCCGATGCCGCAGTCCGGCCCGCCCGCCCCGCCGAAGAAGAAGGCGGCCGTGGTGATCGCGGCCGCCGTCGCCGGCGTGCTCCTGCTCGGCACCGGCGGCTACTTCCTGTTCGTCAAGGACGGGGGCAAGGGTGACGACGTCCCCGTCGCGCAGGACTCCACGGCCCCGACCGACGACAAGGCCTCCCCGTCCGCGTCCGTGGACAAGGGCGACGGCAGCGGCAACGGCAGCGGCGACAAGGAAGACCTCAACGCCGGGCGCGCGCAGGGTGAGGACAAGGTCCTCTGGTTCAAGACCAGCAAGGTCGACGGTCCCGGCTCCGGAGTCGACTCCAAGGGCCAGTGGATCGTCGGCGACACCGTCGTCAAGACCCTCTGGAAGTCGGTCACCGGCTACGCGGTCGCGGACGGCAAGGAGAAGTGGACCCTCACCCTCCCCACCGTGATCTGCGGGGTCACCGACCAGAGCGCGGACGGCAAGACCGTCGTCATGTACAAGGACGGCGAGTCCGACAGCGCCAACTGCAACCAGATGCGGATGATCGACCTCAAGAACGGCAAGGAGGGGTGGTCGCACGAGGTGCCGAAGGAAGGACTCTTCGACATCTTCAGCACCCCCGACCTCGCCCTCACCGGCGACGCCCTCGTCGTGAACCGGATGGGCACGACCAGCGCCTTCAAGGTCAGCACCGGCGACAAGCTCTTCGACAACAAGCGGACCGAGGGCTGCCAGCCCGGCGACTTCGCCGCCGGCAACGGCAAGATGCTCGCCATCGCCACCTGCCAGGACGCCGACCGCACCGTCCAGGTCATGGACGCCGACCCGGCCACCGGCAAGAACACCTGGACGTACAAGCTCCCCAAGGGCTTCGCGGTGAAGACCGTCTACTCGCTGGACCCGATCGTCCTCGACCTCGGCAACTCCGAGAGCAAGGAACGCTCCATCGTGGTCCTCGGCCCCGACGGCCAGCAGCGCGCCACCGTCGCCGGCAACGGCAGCTTCCGGGTCGGCTGCGGAGGCACCTTCGACCGGTCCCTGCAGAGCTGCGGGACCTCGTACGTGGACGCGAACACCCTCTACCTGCCCACCGTGGCCGACGCGGGCAAGGCCAACGAGATCGTCGCCTTCGACCTGACCACCGGCAAGGAGAAGTGGCGCACCCCGGCGGGCGAGGGCCGTACCCTCACCCCGCTCAAGGCGGCCGGCGGCCAGGTCGTCGTCTACCGCAAGGCGGAGTACGACAAGGGCGGCGAGGTCCTCACGATCCCGGCCGGCGGCGGCACGCCCACGGCGGTCCTGCGCAACCCGTCCGGCCCGGCGGCCCCCGTCGAGAGCTCCTTCTACTCCCCGACCGTCGACTACGCGGACGGCCGGCTCTTCGTCTCGGCCTCGCACCTGCTCGCCCAGAACAAGGACGAGAAGTTCCTGATGGTCTTCGGCAAGTGAGCGGTGCCGGCGACCCCGCCGTGAACGATCCCCCGAACGAGTCCGTCGTGAACGAGTCCGCCGAGCAGCCCACCGAGAGGCAGTCAGCACAGATGAGTACCCCGCCGCCCCCCAGTCAGCCGCCGTCCGGCGGCTTCGGCGCGCCGCAGGACCCCCCGCCGGGCGGCTTCGGCGGACCTCCGCCGGTGCCGCCCGCAGCGCCGGCCATGCCGTCCGCGCCCCCGGCGCAGCCCGCCCAGCCGCCGACGGTTCCGACCGGTCAGCCCGCCGCCCCGGCGCCCGCCGCGCCCGCACCGGCGCCCGCCGCCCAGCCCGCGTACGGATACCCGCAGGACGGCGGCTACGGCTACCCGCAGCAGCCCGCCACCACTCCCCTGTACGCGGCCCAGGCGCCGGCCGGCGCCGGCCCGGGCGGCGGCAGCGACGTGCGCACCCAGCTGATGATCGTCGGCGCGGCCCTCCTGGCCATCGTCCTCATCATCGGCGGCGGCTTCTGGTACGTCTCCGGCGACGACAAGGGCACGGACGACAAGCCCGTCGCCGGAGGCAGCGCGAGCCCCGGCGGCGACAAGGGCGAGGCGGGCGGGGGCGGCACCGAGAAGGCGCCCGGCAAGACGAAGTCGAAGACCCTCGTCAACGTCCCGATGCCGGTCTCCGACGAGATCGTCCAGACCGACGGCTCCTGGCTCACCGACACCACCTACGCCAAGTCCGACATGGGCAAGGTCGTCGGCTACAACCTCACCGACGGCTCCAAGAAGTGGGAGATCCCGCTCAACGCCAACGTCTGCGGCGCGAGCCGCTGGGTCTCGGACAACAAGACCGCCATCCTCTTCGACGCGGCCCTGCCGACGGCCGAGAAGAAGTACCAGCCGTGCAACCAGGTCGGCGTCATCGACCTGAACACCGGCAAGCTCCTGTGGTCCGCCTCCGCCAAGTCCCAGACCGGCGGCGACAAGCCCGTCACCTTCAGCGAGATCACCGTCAGCGGCCAGACCGTCGCCGCGGGCGGCCTCGACGGCGGCGCCGCCTGGAACCTCGCCGACGGCAAGTCGCTGTGGGCGCCCAAGACCGACACCGACAACTGCGAGGACATCGGCTACGCCGGCGGACCGGCGCTCGCCGTGATCCGCAGGTGCGGCCAGAGCCCGAACTACGTCATCTACGCCCAGCCCCTCGACGCGACCACGGGCGCGCCGAAGGGCTCGTACAAGCTCTCCGCGGGCATCGACTTCGCCCAGATCGTCTCCACGAAGCCGCTGATCGTCGCGGCGAACATCAACCGCACCGCAAAGAACGCCACGGGCGTCAGCGACCTCTTCGTCCTCGACGACGCGGCCCAGCTCAAGGCGCACATCCCGCTCACCTCGGGCAACTACGCGCCCCGGTGCGGCGCCACCGAGGTCGAGACCTGCACCCACATGATCGTCGGCAACGGCAAGCTCTACATGCCGACCGAGGAGCACAAGGGCAAGGCCGACTACGGCCGCACCAACGAGATCGTCTCCTTCGACCTGGAGACGGGCAAGCAGACCGCCGACCGCGCCGACGCCGGCGAGCGCTTCACGACGATCCCGCTGCGCATGGACGGCTCGAACCTCATCGCCTACAAGATCCCGCCCTACGACGGCGGCGGCCAGATCGTCTCCATCGACCCCAAGTCGATGAAGGAGACCCTCCTCATGGAGAACCCGGCGACCAAGGAGTCGCAGCGCGCCGAGACCCAGTACGTCCCGGACAGCGCCGAGTACCGCTTCGGCAACGGCAAGCTCTTCATCGCCCGTACGGCCGTGATGAGCAAGTCCACCTCGTCGACCGACCCGTACTACCTCTTCGTCTCCTTCACGGTGAGCTGACCTCCGGTCCGCACCCCCGAAGAAGCGCCGCGAGCCCCCGGAAGGTCCGTCCTTCCGGGGGCTTCTGCGCCGTAACCGCACCGCGCCGTCGAACAAGCGTGTAGCTTGCCGGGTCAGAAGGGTCGGGGGTGGGGTGCCGCAATGGGCGTACGGGTCATGGTGGTCGACGAGCACCGGCTGCTGGCCGAGGCGCTCGCCTCGGCCCTGAAACTGCGTGGCCACCGGGTCCTCGCCGCCGCCGCACCGGCCGCGGGCGCCGCCGAACTGGTCATCAGCCGGGCTCCGGAGGTCTGCCTGCTCGGCACCGCGACGCCGGCCGAGCCGGGGGTCTTCGAGCCGATCGTCCGGATCAAGCGGGAGCGCCCGCAGATCGCCGTGGTCGTCCTCGGGCCGGTGCCGAGCCCGCGCGGCATCGCGGCGGCCTTCGCCGCCGGCGCCTCGGGCTACGTACGGCACGACGAGCGCATCGAGGGCGTGGAGCGGGCCCTCGCCAAGGCGCGGTCCGGTGAGGTCGCGATCGCGCCGCAGCTGCTGCAGGGGGCCTTCGCGGAGCTCCTCAATCCCGCCGCGCAGCCCGACGACGAGGGCGGCCGGCTGCTGCGGCTGCTCACGCCGCGCGAGGTGGAGGTACTGGTCCGCGTCGCCGACGGCGAGGACACCCGGCTCATCGCCGCCGGCATGGCCATCGCACCGAGCACCGCGCGCACGCACGTACAGCGGGTGCTGATGAAACTGGGCGTGGGCTCGCGGCTGGAGGCGGCCGCGCTGGCCGCCCGCACCGGGCTGCTGGAGCGGGCCGGGCCGCCGCCGTCCGGACCCGCCGCGTTCTGATTCCGGCCGCTGATTTCCCCGACGGCGCGGAATCGGGTAAGCCGGTGCCCAGCACGTGGATTGCGCGTGCGTTCCCACGCGAGAGGCAGTAGGCACGTGAGCGAGACGGCGTCTTCCAAATACCTGGTCACCGGCGGCGCGGGATACGTGGGCGGTGTCGTCGCGGCGCACCTGCTGGAAGCGGGCCACGAGGTCACGGTCCTCGACGACCTCTCCACCGGCTTCCGCGACGGGGTGCCGGCCGGGGCCGCGTTCATCGAGGGCCGCATCCAGGACGCCGCCGAGTACCTCGACCCCTCCTACGACGCGGTGCTGCACTTCGCGGCCTCCTCGCAGGTCGGCGAGTCGGTGGCGAACCCGGGCAAGTACTGGGCCAACAACGTCGGCGGCACCATGGCCCTGCTGGCCGCGATGCGCGAGGCGGGCGTGGGCACGCTGGTGTTCTCCTCCACCGCCGCCACCTACGGGGAGCCGGGCGACGGACCGCTGACCGAGACCTCGGCGACCGCGCCGACCAACCCCTACGGGGCCACGAAGCTGGCCGTCGACCACATGATCGCGGGGGAGTGCGCGGCGCACGGCCTCGCGGCGGTGTCGCTGCGGTACTTCAACGTCGCGGGTGCGTACGGGACGTTCGGCGAGCGTCACGACCCCGAGACGCACCTGATCCCGCTGGTCCTGCAAGTGGCCCTGGGTGAGCGGGAGGCCATCTCGGTGTTCGGCGACGACTACCCGACCCCCGACGGCACCTGCGTGCGCGACTACATCCACGTCGCCGATCTGGCGCAGGCCCACCTGGACGCGCTGCGGGAAGCCGCCGCGGGCGAGCACCTCGTATGCAACCTCGGCAACGGCAACGGGTTCTCGGTCCGCGAGGTCATCGAGACCGTCCGCAAGGTCACGGGCCGGCAGATTCCCGAGACCCTCGCCCCGCGCCGGGCCGGCGACCCCGCGGTGCTCGTCGCCTCCGCCCGCAGGGCCCACGACCGCCTCGGCTGGACCCCGACCCGCTCGGACCTCACGGGCATCGTCACGGACGCCTGGAACTTCACGCGCGCGCTGCGCGCCGCTACCGGCTGACCCGTTCGCGACCACGGGCCCCCGCACCCCTGGTGGTGCGGGGGCCTTCGGTTTTCCCCGCCCGCCCGCATCAGGGGCGTGCACCTGTCCGGAGTGCGCCGTCTGGGGGCGCTTTGCGCGGGCGCCCGGCGTGCACACGCCGGGTGAAAACGACCCCGTGCAACTGCCCGCGGCACACGCCGGGCCGTAACGGTCCTTCCGGGCCTTAGGGGCAGTCGATTTCAAGCCACCGCAAAGGCCCCCCGCGCGCTTCCCGCCGGAAAATCGCTGGGAAAACTTCTGGAATTCGGCCAACCACGAGCCGCCCCCGGGCCTACGCTGATGCGTGACACCGGTGGGGGCCGGTGTTGATTCAGGGGTCGAGACAAGTCGGGTACGACGTCCGGTCCGGGGTAGTGCAGAGATGTCACGGCGGCGGCCGAGGCGACTGCGGATCACCCGGTCCGGGCGCCGTACCCGCAGCCGTCCGTTCCCCGACCCTTGGGGGTTTCGTGGTCCGTATCCGGGTACTCGTGGTCGACGATCACCGCATCTTCGCCGAATCTCTCGCCGCCGCACTCGCGGCCGAACCCGACGTGGACGTGTCCGCGGCCGGCAGCGGCCCGGCAGCACTGCGCTGCCTCGAACGCGCCGTCGCCGAGGGCCGCCGCTTCGACGTGCTCCTCGTCGACGCCGACCTCGCCGCCGCGGGCGCCGCCGTACCCGCCCAGCGCGAGTACGGCTCCGGCCCCCCGCCCGGCACCGACGGGATCGCCCTGGTGGCGGGCGTACGGGTGTCCCATCCGGGAGTCCGCACCATCGTCCTCGCCGAGCGCGACGACCCCCGCCGGGCCGCCCTGGCGCTCCAGGCGGGGGCCTGCGGGTGGGTGGCGAAGGACTGCTCGCTCTCGCGGCTCCTCGCCGTCATCCGGGGCGTCCTGCGCGAGGAGACGCACCTTCCGCCCGCGCTGCTCACCGGAGTGCTCCGTGAACTGACCGCCGCGCGCAAGCACCGCACGGACAGCGAGCGGCTCGTGGAGTCGCTGACGCCCCGGGAGCACGAGGTGCTGCGCTGCATGGTGGCGGGGCTGGGCCGCAAGGACGTGGCCGCGCGGCTGTTCCTCTCCCCGCACACCGTCCGTACCCACATGCAGAACGTGCTGGGCAAACTCGGCGTGCACTCCACGCTCGCGGCGGTCGCCCTGGCCCGGCGGGCGGGTGTCCGCCCCGCGGACCTGCCCGGGCTGCCGGGGGCCGGCCTAGCCGGGGAGGTTGTCGAACGGAGCGGTCAACTGGCGTAGCAGCGCGGCGAGATCGCCGCGCTGAGTACGCGAGAGCTTGCCCAGGATCGCCCGCTCCTGGGCAAGCAGTCCGGCGAGCGCCTGGTCGGCGCGGTCGCGGCCCTCCGGCGTCAGGCGGACCAGGACCCCGCGCCGGTCGTTCGGGTCGGGCAGCCGCTCGACGAGGCCCTTCTTGGCGAGCCGGTCGATGCGGTTGGTCATGGTGCCGGACGTGACCAGCGTCTGCGTCAACAGCTGGCCCGGGGACAGCTGGTACGGCGCTCCCGCGCGGCGCAGCGAGGTCAGGACGTCGAACTCCCACGGCTCCAGGCCGTGCTCGGAGAAGGCCAGTCTGCGGGCGCGGTCGAGGTGGCGCGCGAGCCTGCTGACGCGGCTGAGCACCTCGAGTGGTTCCACGTCGAGGTCAGGGCGTTCCCGCCGCCATGCCGCGACCAGTCGGTCGACCTCGTCCTCCATGCCGATCATTGTAGGGGGTCTGTCGACATGAAGTCTCTTCAGGTCGAGTATCTCGATCTCATGTATCTTGACATCAAGATATAGCCGGGGTGAGCATGGGGCATGGAGGGGTCCGGAGCGGCCTTCCGCTTCTGATCGCCATGCCAGCCAGGAGGATCGAACATGCATTCCGAGTCCGCCGTGCCCCCCGTGCACACCGCGCCCCCCACCCCCGCCTGGGACCCGCAGCAGTACCTCCGGCACGCCGGCCACCGGGCCCGCCCCTTCCTCGACCTGCTGACCCGCATAACCGAGCTCCCCACCCGGCCCGCGCGCATCGCCGACCTCGGCTGCGGCCCCGGCAACGTCACCGCGCTCATCGCCGACCGCTGGCCCGAGGCCCACATCACCGGATACGACCTCTCCCCGGAGATGCTCCACCGCGCGGACGCCGAGCACGCCGGCCCCACCGCCGGCGGCGGACTCCTCGACTTCCACCGCGCGGACCTCGCCGACTGGCTCCCCGAAGAGCCCTACGACCTGATCGTCTCCAACGCCGCCCTCCAGTGGGTCCCTGGCCATGCCGGCTCCTTCGCCGCCTGGATCAACGGACTGCGGCCCGGAGGAACCTTCGCCTTCCAGATCCCCGGGAACTTCGACGCCCCCAGCCACCGGATCCTCGCCGCCCTGTGCGACACCCCGCGCTGGCGGGCCCGGCTCGCCGGCCACGGGGCCCGCTACGTCCACATCCTCGAACCCGGCGGATACCTGGAGCGGCTCACCGAGCTCGGCTGCGGGGCCGACGTCTGGGAGACCACCTACCACCAGCTGCTCGAAGGACCCGACCCCGTACTCGACTGGGTCAAGGGCACCGCCCTGCGCCCCGTCCTCACGGCCCTGGGGGACGACGAGGACGCGGTGGCCGCCTTCGTGGGGGCGTACCGCGCCCAACTGCGCGAGGCCTATCCGCCGGGGCCCCGCGGCACCGTCTTCCCGTTCCGGCGCATCTTCGCCGTGGCCCGCAAGGAGGCCTGACCGTGCTCACCGCAGTCGACCACGTACAGCTCGCGGCGCCGCCCGGCTCGGAGGACCGGCTCCGCGCCTTCTACACGGAAGTCCTCGGCATGACCGAGATCCCCAAGCCGCCGGTGCTCGCCGCGCGCGGGGGCTGCTGGTTCGCCGCCGGACCCGTCCAGCTCCACCTGGGGGTGGAGCTGGACTTCCGGCCCGCCCGCAAGGCGCACCCGGGGCTCAGGGTCACCGGTATCGAGGCCTACGCGCGCCGGCTGCGGGAGCGCGGAACCGAGGTCGTCTGGGACGACAACCTGCCGGGACACCGCCGCTTCTACGCCGAGGACCCGGTCGGGAACCGGCTGGAGTTCCTGGAGCCGCACCGCGGGGAGCCGCTCACCGGCTGAGGCCGCGCACACACGGCGGCGCCCCGTCACCGGAACTCCGGTGACGGGGCGCCGCGGCGGCGGACGCGGTCACGCGTCCACGCCTCCACCTGCCTCAGCTCCTGCGGTGGCCCACCAGCCGGGGCTTGGCCTCCAGGTTCTCCAGACCGTGCCAGGCCAGGTTCACCAGGTGCGCCGCCACCTCCGCCTTCTTCGGCCGGCGCGTCTCCAGCCACCACTGGCCGGTCAGCGCCACCATGCCCACCAGGGCCTGCGCGTACAGCGGGGCCAGTTTCGGATCGAAGCCGCGGGCCTTGAACTCCAGCCCCAGGATGTCCTCGACCTGCGTGGCGATGTCGCTGATCAGCGAGGCGAACGTGCCCGTCGACTGGGCCACCGGGGAATCACGGACCAGGATCCGGAAACCGTCCGTGTAGTTCTCGATGTAGTCCAGCAGCGCGAACGCCGCCTGCTCCAGCAGCTCCCGCGGATGCCCGGCCGTCAGCGCGCCCGTCACCCCGTCCAGCAACTGCCGCATCTCACGGTCCACGACGACCGCGTAGAGGCCCTCCTTGCCGCCGAAGTGCTCGTACACCACCGGCTTGGACACCCCGGCCTTCGCCGCGATCTCCTCCACCGACGTGCCCTCGAAGCCCTTCTCGGCGAACAGGATGCGGCCGATGTCCAGCAGTTGCTGGCGCCGCTCGGCGCCCGTCATCCGGACCCGGCGGCCACGCCTGGGCTTTTCGCTGCTGGAACTGCTGCCGTCGATCGCCACGCCCCCCATCATGCCGCGTTCGACGCCGCTTCCTTGCGTCGGGCGTCGACCCGGTCCGCGGAAGGCCACCGCACGTCCGACGCCCATCCCAGCTGTTCGAACCAGCGGATCAGCCGCGCGCTGGAGTCGACCTGGCCGCGCAGCACACCGTGCCGCGCCGACGTCGGGTCGGCGTGGTGCAGGTTGTGCCAGGACTCCCCGCACGAGAGCACCGCGAGCCACCACACGTTGCCGGAGCGGTCCCGCGACTTGAACGGACGCTTGCCGACCGCGTGGCAGATCGAATTGATCGACCACGTCACGTGGTGCAGCAGCGCGACCCGCACCAGGGAGCCCCAGAAGAAGGCCGTGAACGCGCCCCACCAGGACATCGTCACCAGACCGCCCACCAGCGGCGGGATCGCCAGCGAGAACATCGTCCAGAAGATGAAGTCGCGCGAGATCCGCCGGATCGCCGGATCCTTGATCAGGTCCGGGGCGTACTTCTGCTGATCGGTCTGCTCCTCGTCGAACAGCCAGCCGATGTGCGCCCACCACAGGCCCTTCATCAGCGCCGGGAGCGTCTCGCCGAACCGCCACGGCGAATGCGGGTCACCCTCGTGGTCGGAGTACTTGTGGTGCTTGCGGTGGTCCGCCACCCAGCGCACCAGCGGCCCCTCCACCGCCATCGACCCCATGACCGCCAGCGCGATGCGCAGCGGCCGCTTCGCCTTGAAGGAACCGTGCGTGAAGTAGCGGTGGAAACCGATCGTGATCCCGTGGCAGGCCAGGAAGTACATGAAGACCATCAGGCCCACGTCCAGCCAGCTCACCCCCCAGCCCCACGCCAGCGGAAGCGCGGCCAGCAGGGCGAGGAAGGGGACCGTGATGAACAGCAGGAGCGCCAGCTGCTCGACGGACCGCTTGTTCTCACCGCCCAGGGTCGCGGACGGCACGGACGCGTCGCCGGACGGCGAGGCGCCCTCGATCACGTCGGGACTGAGGGTCATGGGTGTCCCCTGGGGGTGAGGAGAGAGTCGGCAGGCGCGCCACCCGGCCACGCTTCCTACGGACGCGTAACCTACGGCAACGTAAGTATGGCAAAGGACCTGCCGGCGGCAAGGGGAGCGCGCCCGCCGCCCCGCCCCGGGCCCCGCGCGAAGGAGCCCGACGGTCCGCCCGGCCCGCTCCCGAGCCCCCGCCCCGTGCCCCGCCCTGCCCCCTCGGCCGTCCGCCTGGTGACACACCGGGCAGGACACGAGGACGGGACACCTATCCTGGTGTCGTCGGACAGCGCGGTCCGCACGGGCAGCCCGAGCTGCGCATCAGCGGGGTCCCCCGGACGGAGTCCGGGGGAGGCGACCCGCCGCGCGCACCCCGGGGCCCACCTCCCCGTAGCGCTCGAAACACTGCAAGGAGCCGCACCTGTGAGCAGTGCCGACCAGGCCCCCTCGACCACCGCCGTCGCCACGGCCAACGCCGAACTGCGCGCGGACATCCGCCGCCTCGGAGACCTCCTCGGTGAGACCCTCGTCCGCCAGGAGGGCCAAGACCTCCTCGACCTCGTCGAACGCGTCCGGGCACTCACCCGTACCGACGGCGTCGCGGCAGCCGAGCTGCTCGGCGACACCGACCTGGAGACCGCCGCCAAGCTCGTGCGGGCCTTCTCCACCTACTTCCACCTCGCCAACGTCACCGAACAGGTGCACCGCGGCAAGGAACTGCGCGCCCACCGTGCCGCCGAGGGCGGCCTCCTGGCCCGCACGGCCGACATGCTCAAGGACGCCGACCCCGAACACCTGCGCGAGACGGTCAAGAACCTCAACGTCCGCCCCGTCTTCACGGCGCACCCCACGGAAGCGGCCCGCCGCAGCGTCCTCAACAAGCTCCGCCGGATCGCCGCCCTCCTCGAGGAGCCCGTCTCGGGCGCCGGCGAACGCCGCCGCCACGACCTGCGCCTCGCCGAGAACATCGACCTCGTCTGGCAGACCGACGAACTGCGCGTGGTCCGCCCCGAGCCCGCCGACGAGGCCCGCAACGCCATCTACTACCTCGACGAGCTGCACGCCGGCGCCGTCGGCGACGTGCTCGAGGACCTCGCCGCCGAGCTCCAGCGCGTCGGCATCGAGATCCCCGCCGGCACCCGCCCGCTCACCTTCGGCACCTGGATCGGCGGCGACCGCGACGGCAACCCGAACGTCACCCCGGACGTCACCCGCGACGTGCTGATCCTCCAGCACGAGCACGGCATCACCGACGCCCTGGAACTGATCGACTTCCTGCGCGGACTGCTGTCGAACTCCATCCGCTACACGGGCGCCACCGAGGAACTCCTCACCTCCCTCCAGGCCGACCTCGAGCGCCTCCCCGAGATCAGCCCCCGCTACAAGCGGCTGAACGCGGAGGAGCCGTACCGCCTCAAGGCCACCTGCGTCCGCCAGAAGCTCGTCAACACCCGCGAGCGCCTCGCCAAGGGCACCCCCCACGAGGAAGGCCGCGACTACCTCGGCACCGCCGAGCTCCTCACCGACCTCACCCTCATCCAGACGTCCCTGCGCGAGCACCGCGGCGCGCTCTTCGCCGACGGCCGCATGGACCGCACCATCCGCACCCTGGCCGCCTTCGGCCTCCAGCTCGCCACCATGGACGTACGCGAACACGCGGACGCCCACCACCACGCGCTGGGCCAGCTCTTCGACCGGCTCGGCGAGGAGTCCTGGCGCTACGCCGACATGCCCCGCGACTACCGCGGCAAGCTGCTCGCCAAGGAACTGCGCTCGCGGCGCCCGCTGGCGCCCACCCCGGCACCCCTGGACGCCGCCGGACAGAAGACCCTCGGCGTCTTCGGCGCCATCAAGGACGCCTTCGAGAAGTTCGGCCCCGAAGTCATCGAGTCCTACATCATCTCGATGTGCCAGGGCGCCGACGACGTCTTCGCGGCCGCCGTCCTCGCCCGCGAGGCCGGCCTCATCGACCTCCACGCGGGCTGGGCCAAGATCGGCATCGTCCCGCTCCTGGAGACCACGGACGAGCTCAAGGCCGCCGACGTCATCCTCGACGCGATGCTCGCCGACCCTTCCTACCGGCGCCTCGTCTCCCTGCGCGGCGACGTCCAGGAGGTCATGCTCGGCTACTCCGACTCCTCCAAGTTCGGCGGCATCACCACCTCCCAGTGGGAGATCCACCGCGCCCAGCGCCGGCTGCGCGACGTCGCCCACCGCTACGGCGTGCGCCTGCGCCTCTTCCACGGCCGCGGCGGCACCGTCGGCCGCGGCGGCGGCCCCTCGCACGACGCGATCCTCGCGCAGCCCTGGGGCACCCTCGAGGGCGAGATCAAGGTCACCGAGCAGGGCGAGGTCATCTCCGACAAGTACCTCGTCCCCTCCCTGGCCCGCGAGAACCTGGAGCTGACCGTCGCGGCCACCCTCCAGGCCTCCGCCCTGCACACCGCCCCCCGCCAGTCCGACGAGGACCTCGCCCGCTGGGACGAGGCCATGGACACCGTCTCCGACGCCGCGCACGACGCGTACCGCGCGCTCGTCGAGGACCCGGACCTGCCCGCGTACTTCTTCGCGGCCACCCCCGTCGACCAGCTCGCCGACCTGCACCTCGGCTCCCGGCCCTCGCGCCGCCCCGACTCGGGCGCGGGCCTCGACGGCCTGCGCGCCATCCCGTGGGTCTTCGGCTGGACCCAGTCCCGCCAGATCGTTCCCGGCTGGTACGGGGTCGGCTCGGGCCTCAAGGCGCTGCGCGAGGCGGGCCAGGACGGCGCCCTCGCCGAGATGGGCGAGCGCTGGCACTTCTTCCGCAACTTCCTGTCCAACGTCGAGATGACGCTGGCCAAGACCGACCTGCGGATCGCCCGCCACTACGTCGACACCCTCGTGCCCGACGAGCTCAAGCACGTCTTCGCCCGCATCGAGGCCGAGCACGAGCTCACCGTCCGCGAGGTCCTGCGGATCACCGGCGGCGAGAAGCTCCTCGACTCCCACCCGGTCCTCCAGCAGACCTTCGCGGTCCGCGACGCCTACCTGGACCCGATCTCCTACCTCCAGGTCTCCCTGCTGGCCCGCCAGCGCGCCGCCGCCGAACGCGGCGAGGAAGCCGACCCGATCCTCTCGCGGGCCCTGCTCCTCACCGTGAACGGCGTCGCGGCGGGCCTGCGCAACACCGGCTGACGGCTCCCGCACGGCACAGCGCGTACGAAGGAGCCCCCGCCACCGGAACGTTCCGGTGGCGGGGGCTCCTTCGTACGGCCGGCCGGGCCGGGTCAGCTGTTGTACGTGGACTGCGCCCGCTCCAGGCCCTCCTGGATCAGGCACTCCACGGCATCGGCCGACCGGTCCACGAACCAGTCCAGCTCCTTGCGCTCCGTGGAGGAGAAGTCCTTCAGCACGAAGTCCGCGACCTGCATGCGGCCCGGCGGCCGGCCGATGCCGCAGCGGACCCGGTGGTAGTCGGGCCCCATCGACTTGGTCATCGACTTCAGGCCGTTGTGCCCGTTGTCCCCGCCGCCCAGCTTCAGCCGCAGCGTCGGGTAGTCGATGTCCAGCTCGTCGTGGACCGCGACGATCCGCTCCAGCGGCACCTTGTAGAAGTCCCGCAGCGCCGTCACCGGGCCGCCGGACAGGTTCATGAACGACATGGGCTTGGCCAGCACCACGCGCCGGTTCGCGGGTCCCGGCGGGCCCATGCGGCCCTCGACGACCTGCGCGCGGGCCTTGTGCGCCTTGAACTTGGCGCGCATCCGCTCCGCCAGCAGATCGGCCACCATGAAGCCGATGTTGTGGCGGTTGCCCGCGTACTCCTCACCCGGGTTCCCCAGGCCCACGATCAGCCAGGGGGCCGCGTCGTCCGACATCAAGAGCTCCTTATACGAAGACGACCGCCGTCCCGCTCCAGTGGAGCCGGACGGCGGTCGTTCAGCAAGTGCTGGGGGAAGGTGAGGCTCAGGCCTCGGTGCCCGCACCCTCGGCGGCCGGCTCCTCGGCCTGCGCGCCGATGACCTGCAGGACGGCGATGTCGCCGTCGACGGCCAGGGTGGTGCCCTTCGGGAGGACCAGGTCCTTCGCGTGGATGGTGGCACCGGCCTCGAGGCCCGCGATCGAGACGGTGACCTCGGTCGGGATGTGCGTGGCCTCGGCCTCGACGGAGATGGTGTTCTGGAGGGTCTCCAGCATGTTGCCGCCGGCGGCCAGGTCGCCCTCGGTGACGATCGCGACGTCGACGGTGACCTTCTCGCCCTTCTTGACGATCAGGAAGTCGACGTGGGAGACCGAGCGCTTCAGGGGGTGCTTCTGCACGGCCTTCGGGATGACCAGCTCGGTGCCGGCGCCCTCGATCTCCAGGGAGAGCAGGACGTTCGGGGTGCGGAGCGCCAGCTGCAGGGCGTGGGCGTCGACGTTGACGTGCTTCGGGTCGGTGCCGTGGCCGTAGATGACCGCGGGGGTCAGGGCGTCACGACGGGCCTGGCGGGCAGAGCCCTTGCCGAAGTTTTCGCGGACCTTCGCGGCAAGCTTGATCTCGGACATGCTCACTCCTCGTGGGGTGACGGAAATGGACGACAGTCACCCGGCCGGAACACGGCCTGCTACGAAGAGCGCGTCGATAACGGAGCGTCCCTACCTGTCGAAACAGGTACGGCCTCCCTCGCCGAGCAACTCGAGGAGTGTACCCGGCGGGGAGGCCGTACCCAAAAAGGATCTAGCGCACGGCGGACGTGCTACTGCTGCTCTTCGAACAGGCTGGTGACCGAGCCGTCCTCGAAGACCTCGCGCACCGCGCGCGCGATCATCGGGGCGATGGAGAGCACCGTGATCTTGTCGAGCTCCAGGTCGGACGGGTCCGGCAGGGTGTTCGTGAACACGAACTCGCTGACCTTGGAGTTCTTCAGGCGGTCGGCGGCCGGGCCCGACAGGATGCCGTGCGTGGCCGTCACGATGACGTCCTCCGCGCCGTGCGCGAAGAGCGCGTCGGCCGCGGCGCAGATGGTGCCACCCGTGTCGATCATGTCGTCGACCAGGACGCAGACGCGGCCCTTGACCTCACCCACGACCTCGTGGACGGTCACCTGGTTGGCGACGTCCTTGTCGCGGCGCTTGTGGACGATCGCCAGCGGCGCGTCCAGGCGGTCGCACCAGCGGTCGGCGACGCGCACGCGGCCGGCGTCGGGGGAGACGATCGTCAGCTTGGAACGGTCCACCTTGGCGCCGACGTAGTCCGCGAGGACCGACAGGGCCGAAAGGTGGTCGACCGGGCCGTCGAAGAAGCCCTGGATCTGGTCCGTGTGCAGATCGACCGTCAGGATGCGGTCCGCTCCCGCCGTCTTCAGCAGGTCCGCGACCAGGCGGGCCGAGATCGGCTCGCGGCCCTTGTGCTTCTTGTCCTGGCGGGCGTACCCGTAGGACGGGACGATCACGGTGATGGAGCGGGCCGACGCGCGCTTGAGCGCGTCGATCATGATGAGCTGCTCCATGATCCACTTGTTGATCGGAGCCGTGTGGCTCTGGATCAGGAAGCAGTCCGCGCCACGCGCCGACTCCTGGAAGCGGACGTAGATCTCACCGTTCGCGAAGTCGAAAGCCTTGGTCGGCACGAGGCCGACACCCAGCTGGTGCGCGACCTCCTCGGCCAGCTCGGGGTGGGCGCGGCCGGAGAAGAGCATCAGCTTCTTCTCGCCGGTCGTCTTGATCCCGGTCACAGCACTGTCTCCTCAGACGTGGGAAAGCTGCTCGCCCCCATGTGCGTCCGTCCCGCACACGGTGAGCCAGCCGATTGCGTGCACTATCACGGTACGCCGTAACCGACGCACCCGTTTCCGGTCAGTTCACCTCAGCGTTCGCCGGAGTCCTCGCGGACCACCGACTGAGCCGCTGTCGCGGCGGCACTTCCCGGACGCTTGCGGGCCACCCAGCCCTCGATATTCCGCTGCTGGCCACGGGCCACGGCCAGTGCGCCGGGCGGCACATCCTTGGTGATCACGGAGCCGGCGGCCGTGTAGGCGCCGTCCCCGATGGTGACGGGAGCCACAAACATGTTGTCGGAGCCCGTCTTGCAGTGTGAGCCGACGGTGGTGTGGTGCTTGTGCTCACCGTCGTAGTTCACGAACACGCTGGCGGCGCCGATGTTCGTGTACTCGCCGATCGTCGCGTCGCCGACGTAGGAGAGGTGCGGGACCTTGGTGCCCTCGCCGATCGTGGCGTTCTTCATCTCCACGTACGTGCCGGCCTTCGCCTTCGCACCCAGGTTCGTCCCCGGACGCAGGTACGCGAACGGGCCGACGGTCGCCGCCTCGCCGACGACGGCGGTGTCCGCCACCGTGTTGTCCACGCGGGCGCGCGGACCGACGTGCGTGTCCGTCAGGCGGCTGTTCGGGCCGACCTCCGCCTCTTCGGCGATGTGGGTGGTGCCGAGGAGCTGGGTGCCCGGGTGGACGATCGCGTCCCGGCCGAAGGTCACGTTCACGTCGATGAGCGTGCTGGCGGGGTCCACGACCGTCACGCCGGCGAGCATCGCGCGCTCCAGCAGGCGGGCGTTGAGCAGCGCGCGGGCCTCGGCGAGCTGGACCCGGTTGTTGATCCCGAGGATCTGACGGTGGTCCGCGCCCACGGCCGCGCCGACGCGGTGGCCGGCCTCGCGCAGGATGCCGAGCACGTCGGTGAGGTACTCCTCGCCCTGACTGTTGTCGGTACGGACCTTGCCGAGGGCGTCCGCGAGGAGGGTGCCGTCGAAGGCGAAGACCCCGGAGTTGATCTCGCGGATCGCACGCTGGGCGTCGGTGGCGTCCTTGTGTTCGACGATGGCGGTGACCGCCCCGTCCGCGCCGCGGACGATGCGCCCGTACCCGGTGGAGTCCGGCACCTCGGCGGTCAGCACGGTGACGGCGTTGCCGTCGGCCTCGTGCGCGGCCGTCAGTGCGGCCAGGGTCTCGCCGGTCAGCAGCGGGGTGTCGCCGCAGACGACGACCACGGTGCCGGACGGCGCGGCGCCGAGCTCTTCGAGGGCCATCCGGACCGCGTGGCCCGTGCCGTTCTGCTCGTACTGGACCGCGGTGCGGACGCCGGCGTCGATCGCGGCGAGGTGCGCGGTGACCTGCTCGCGCGCGTGTCCGACGACTACGACGAGGTGTGCGGGGTCCAGCTCGCGGGAAGCGGCGACCACGTGACCGACGAGCGAACGCCCGCTGATCTCGTGCAGGACCTTGGGGGTGGCCGACTTCATGCGGGTGCCTTCACCCGCTGCGAGTACGACGACGGCTGCCGGGCGGTTGGCGCTCACGGGTGTGCCCTTCGGCTTCGGGTGGTGGACCCGTGAAGGATACCGGGGGGTCATGGTCCGGAAACGAGGCCGGGTCCCGACCGGAACGGTCAGGACCCGAAGTTCAGCGTTCGTGCGGTGTGAGCTCCCGGAGAAGGATTCGAACCCTCATTCAATGGACCAAAACCATTTGTCCTGCCCTTAGACGATCCGGGATGGTTCGCCATTTATGTCCGATTTGGCTGATCGAACTGCGATGCAGCCCCTACTATGCCGCACCACCAGCCTTCGATGCGACGGTACGGACCGGCGCCTTGGAGCACACGCACCGCGAGGCGGCCGTGATGGCTGTCGCCGGTGATTACTGCTGGTGTGCAGGAATATCGCTCGCCGGTGTGCTGGGGCCCCTGCGTAGGCTGGACGGCATGACCAGCACGGGGGAACAGCGGGAAATTGCCGGGGCCGGCCGGGACGGGCCGTTGTGGTGGGACCGCCGCAGGTCGGCGCTGCTGGACGTGGGGCTCGCCGGGGTGTCCGCCGTCGAGTGCGGGGTGGAGGGCGTCGACTTCGCCCACGAGGCGGGGATCCCGGTCTTCGCCGGAGTGCTGTTCGGACTCGTGACCGGATCCGTACTCGTGCTGCGGCGGCGCTGGCCGATCGCCGTGGTGCTGGTCGGGATCGCCGTGTCGCCGGCCGCGATCGGCTTCCTGCTCGGCGTGGTGGGGCTGTACACGCTCGCCACCTCCGAGGTGCCCCGGCGGATCACGGCGACGCTGACGTCGATGTCGCTGGCCGCGACCTTCGTCACGATGTACATGCGGACCCGCGGGGACGTGGAGGCCGACGGCACCCTCGTCATCGTGCTGTCCGTGTTCGTGGCGGTGGCGCTGACCGTGCCGCCGGTGCTGCTCGGCCTGTACACGGCGGCCCGCAGGCGGCTCATGGAGAGCCTCCAGGAACGCGCGGCCTCGCTGGAGCGGGAGCTGTCGCTGCTCGCGGACCGGGCGGAGGAGCGGGCCGAATGGGCCCGTACGGAGGAACGGACGCGGATCGCGCGGGAGATGCACGACGTCGTGGCGCACCGGGTCTCCCTGATGGTGGTGCACGCGGCGGCGCTCCAGGCGATCGCGATGAAGGATCCCGCGAAGGCCGTGAGGAACGCCGCTCTGGTGGGGGACATGGGGCGCCAGGCGCTGACGGAGCTGCGGGAGATGCTCGGCGTGCTGCGGGCGGAGGCCCCGAAACCGGTGGCCCCGACGGCCCCGGTGGCCGCGGTGGCCCTCGTGGGGAGCTTCGAGGACGGGCCGTCGCTGGGGGAGCTGGAGGATCTCGTCGGGCAGTCGCGGGCGGCCGGGATGGTCGTGGAGCTCGATGTCCGGGGGGCGTACCCGACGTACGGGGCGGAGGTGGAGCAGACGGCGTACCGGGTGGTGCAGGAGGCGCTGACCAACTGCCACAAGCACGCCCCGGGCGCGCGGGTCGTCGTACGGATGGCGCACCGGGACGGGGAGGTGGCGATGCAGGTGGAGAACGGGCCGTCGGACAAAGAGGCCGCCGAGCCGGGGCTGCCGAGCGGGGGGAACGGGCTCATCGGCATGCGGGAGCGGGTGCTCGGCCTGGGCGGGGTGTTCGTGTCGGGGCCGACGGACGACGGCGGTTTCAAGGTCTCGGCGGTGCTGCCGGGTGGCGGGCGTCGGTAGCGGGACGGCCGGGACCCGGCGGCGGAGCTGACGGACGAGGAGCGGAAGAGCTTCGCGCGGCGGGGACGGGGCGGGGCGGGCGCCGCGCGGTTGTGGCTGAACGTCCCCGGGCCGTTCTGCACGGGGATGACGGACCACTGACGCCCGGGGCGCCACCCCGGGCGCCCGTTGCCGGGGACGGCTCCTAAGCCGTCGTCAGGCGGGTGGGCTGGAGGCCGGTCAGCAGGAGGGTGAGGGCCTCGTCGAGGGTGGCACCGAGGTACCAGTCGCCGGTGTGGTCCACGCAATAGACGCGGCCTTCGCGGTCCAGGGCGAGGTGGGAGGTCCCGTCGGCCTCGATGCCGAGGGGGCAGAGCTGGGTGGAGAGGGCGCGGCCGAGGTCGGCGAAGGTCCGCGCGAGGTGGAGCCCGGTCAGGGGGTCCAGCCGTACGGGGGTGGGGGCGATCTGGCGGCCGGGGCCCGGGGCGGTGACGGTGAGGTTGCCGAATTCGGCCCAGGCCTCGACGGCGGCGGGGAAGACGGTGTGGCGGTGTCCGGCCGGAGTGGTGTGGTCGCGCAGGGCGTCGGCCCAGTACTCGGCCTGCTTGATGTCCCAGCGGCCCGGTTCCCAGCCGGCGGTGCGCAGCGCGGAGTCCACGGCGACGGGGAACCGGGTGGCCGAGGAGCGGTCGTAGGAAGCGGAGGTGGCGGTCATGGTGACTACTCGGGGTGGGTGAGGTCGACGGGGCGTACGCCGAAGTGGGCGAGGAGGGCCTCGCAGGAGCGGCAGGGGGGTGCGTAGCTGCCGTGGAGCGGGTCGCCGTCCTCGCGGATGCGACGGGCGGTGATCTTGGCGTGCTTGAGGGAGCGGCGGGCCTCGCTCGGCGTGAGCGGTTTGCGCGAGGCGCGCTTGCTGCGGGCCCCCTCGACGGTGGTCAGGTGGCGGGAGAGCAGGATCGCCTCGGGACAACGCCCGGTGAAGCGTTCGCGCTGGCCGCTGGTGAGGGTGTCCAGGAAGTCCTGGACGAGGGCGTGCAGGACGGGGGGCAGGTCGGCCTTGCCCGCGGTGCCGGTGAGGGTCTCGCCGCGGACGGAGAGGGCGGCGGCCACGGTGGGGAGGATGCCGTCGCGGCGGAAGCGGAGCGTGGGGACGGCGGGACGGCCGTCGTCGCTGCTCCAGCGCAGGCGGGGGTCGCCGGGTCCCGCGGCGTGGCTCTGGCCCGGGACGGTCTGCGGGTCGCCCGCTTGCGCCGGGGCGCCGGTTCCGGGGTGCGCGGCGGTTCCCGGGTGGGCGGCCGTGGCCGCCGCGGCGTCGGTTCGCGGGAGTACCGGGGGCCCCGGAGGCCCCGGGGGCCCCGGGAATCCCGGGCGTTCTGAGCCGGCGTCCGCCGGTTCCGTGCGTGTTGCCGTGTTCTGCATGGTTGCGCTTTCCCTCCCGTGGCCGCGGCGGTGACCGCTGTCGCGCACGCCCCCGTGCTGTGGGGACAGCCTGTCAAATGTCCTCTGCGATGTGGAAGCGGGGTCGAATATTCGTATCAATTCGGATCTTCCCGGCTGTCGTGCGGGCGGCCCGCCCGCGTGCGGGTGAGGCCCTTGCCGCAGCACTTAGGCTGTGGTGAACCAGCCAGATCCAGCAGGGGGCTACCGCCATGACGACAGGTCGGCTCGGGCAGCAGGCCGCGCCACCCAACGCCGCTTACTCGGGGCAGGTCGTGCATTTCCCGGACCCCGTCCGGGCCGCGCGCCATCCCCACGGGGTCCGCATCGGCGCGAACGGGCATCCCGACTTCGCTCCGTACGCGCGCGCTGCGGTGGACATCGCCGAGCCCCCGGAGGGCTTCGGCGTGGACGAGCTGCGTCTGACGGACTTCGTGTCCGCCAACGCCGCGATGCGGGCGACCGGCCACGAACTGTGGGACACGGTCGGCCCGGTGGCGACGCCGCACGGCTGGACCTGGCACCACGTGTCCGGTTCGCGCCGGATGGAGCTGGTTCCGGTCGAGGTGAAGGCGCTGCTCCGGCACCACGCGGGGCTGACGACGGTGGCGGTGGACCACGAGAAGCGCGGGACCAGGCCCCTGCAGGAGGTGCGCCCGGTACACCTGGGGCTGCCCAAGACGCTGGTCTCGGTGTCCGAGCAGCAGGTGCAGGGCGTCGAGGAGGACCTCGGCTACCGGCTTCCGGAGGCGTACCGCTCGTTCCTGAAGGCGGCGGGCGGCTGCGCGCCCATCGGCGCCGGGCTGGACGTCGAGCTCGGCCTGCTGGTGGACCAGCCGTTCTTCACCGTGCGCGAGGAGGCGGCGGTCAACGACCTCGTCTACGCCAACAAGTGCCTGCGGGACCACCTGACGAAGGACTACCTGTGCGTGGCCTTCGTGCAGGGCGGGCTCCTCGCGGTGAAGGTGCGGGGCGAGGCGGCCGGTTCGGTGTGGTTCTCCCCCTACGACGATGCGCGCGACCGCGACGGCTGGTCGGTGCAGGAGCGGGTGGAGCGGTTGCTGCTGCCGTGCGGTACGGATTTCGACGCCTTCCTGGAGCGACTGGCGGGCAATCCCCCGGAGTTGGAAACGGTTGCCGGTCTGATGGTGGACGGCGGATTCGCACGCTCGGTTCCCGTGGCGGGTCCGGCTTCGGCGGCGGATTCCTCCGCGCCGGTGGAGGGGTGACGGCACGATGGTGACGTTTGCGCAGGCGCAGGAGCGCGCCGAGGAATGGATCAACGGGGACGTGCCCGGGTACCAGCACCGCGAGGTGCGCGTACGGGAGTTCGGGCTCGGCTTCGTGCTGTGGGCGGAGGACCGCCCGGCGGGACCCGTGTCGGGCGGCGGCCGGCAGCGGCTGGTCATCGCGCGGGACAGCGGGGAGGTGACGCTCTGGCCCGGTCTGCCGGTGGGTGAGGTGATCCGCCGCTACGAGGAGGAGTACGGGGCGTCGGCCGCGCAGGCCGAGGCCTCGGTTCCGGTGCCGAGGATCGACTCGGAGCAGACCTCTTTCATGCTCAGCCCGCCGGAGTGGCTGCAGGAGGCGGCGGACCGGGCGGGGATCCCGCCGGCCCCGGCCGCTTCCGCTGCTCCCGCTCCTCCCGCGGCTCCCGCCGCTCCGGCGGTGCCGGCCGCCTCCGGCGCGCCGGCCGCTGCGGAGGCGGAGCCCGTGCCGGTGCCGCTGCGGCGCGGGGGCGAGGTTCCGTACGAACCGACCGCCAACGACGGGGTGCCGGCCGGCGCCACGCCCTGGGCCGGGACGGACGTGAACGGTGCGGACTCCGTGTCCGTGCCGCTGCCGGCGACGGTGTTCGCGCCGCCGCTGTCCGGCTCGGACGCGGAGGACGCCCCGTCGTCCTCCGGGACGGGCCCGGAGGCCAGGACGACGCTGATGCCGAGGGGCAGCGAGCTGCCGAAGACGGCCGTCGCGCCCGCACTGGACGTGAACGCGGGGCCGGGCGGGCCCGGACCGCGGCCTGCGGCGGGGGCTGCTTCCCCTTCCCCTTCCCCTTCCCCTTCCCCTTCCCCTTCCGCTTCGGTTCCCGGTGGGGCCCCTGCTTCCGGTGACATCGCCGACGCACCCACGAGCAAGGCCCGGATCAACCGGGCCGCCGCGCCCGTGACGCCTCCGGGGCCGCCCGGTGCGCCCGGCGGCGGGGCCGAGCAGCCCTCGTACGCCGCGACGATGCTGGCGAGCCCCGGTGGCCCGCAGCAGCCGGCGCCTCCGGGTCCTCCCGGTGCTCCTGGTGCGCCGGGCGCTCCCGGGGTGCCCGGCGGTGGGCTGGACCATGCCGCGACGATGCTGGCGGGTCCGGCCGTGACCGGTCAGCCGCCCGCGGCTCCCGGCCCGCCCGGGGCTCCTGGCGCTCCCGGGGCTCCCGGGGCTCCCGGCGCTCCCGGCGCTCCCGGCGCTCCCGGCGCTCCTGGTGTACCCGGAGCCGGTGCGCACCATGCCGCGACGATGCTGGCGAGTCCCGGCGTACCCCAGCCTCCCGGCCCTCCCGGTGCTCCCGGTGCTCCTCGTGCTCCCGGGGTGCCCGGCGGTGGGCTGGACCATGCCGCGACGATGCTGGCGGGTCCGGCCGTGACCGGTCAGCCGCCCGCCGCCCCCGGCCCGCCCGGGGCTCCTGGCGCTCCTGGTGTACCCGGAGCCGGTGCGCACCATGCCGCGACGATGCTCGCGGGTCCCGGCGTACCCCAGCCCCCCGGCCCTCCCGGTCCCGCGCCGCAGGCCCCGATGCCGCCCGCGCCGCAGCAGGCCGCGCCCCCGTCGGGGCTGCCCACGGTCGGCCCCGGCTACCAGGCCGTGCTGCGCTACCGCGCGCCCGACGGTTCCGAGCAGCAGCTCATCCGCCGCTCCGCGCCCGGCACCCCGCACCCGGAGTGGCAGATCCTGTACGAGCTGCGCGCGATGAACGTGCCTCCGCAGCAGGTGCTGGAGCTGCACACCGAACTGGCCTCCTGCGAGCTGCCCGGCGGCTACTGCGCCCGCATGATCCGGGAGACCTGGCCCCAGGTCCGGATCACGAGCGTGGCTCCGTACGGGACGGACCACGCGGGCCGGCAGCAGGGCATGCGACACCTGCTGACCCATCAGGGCGAGCTGCACCAGGTGGCGGACGGCCCGGCGCGCCCCGCGCCGGTCCGCGCGCCGCTGCCGCAGGTGCCGTTGCAGCCGGCGATCCCGCTGGACGCGATCGCGCAGGAACTGGCGGGGGCGTTCGGGCCGCAGGGCGTGTTCCGCTTCGACCAGCGCGCGGTGTCCCGGCAGGGCGTGCCGGAGATCGTGGCGCAGACGCTGATGTGGTCGGGCCTCCCGGTCGACTTCGGGCCGTTCTTCTGGGCGCAGGCCGTACCGGGTGCCCCGCTGCCGACGCTCGCCGAGCTGGCGGCTCAGCGGCAGGTGCAGCCGGCGTCGGACGCGGGTTCCTACCTGGTGGTGGGCAGCGACTTCGGCAAGGCGCTGTGCGTGCAGTACGGGACCGCGCACATAGTGGCGGTGCCGGTGGAGGCCGGTCCGGACGGCGGGCCGGTGCCGCCGCAGTTCGTGAACTCCTCGCTGCCGCAGTTCGTGCGGTCGCTGGCGATGCTGGGTCACATGTGGCGGCTGCGCCAGCACCTGACGCCGGAACAGGCGGGCCGCTGGACCACCGATTTCCAGACGAATCTGGCGGGGCTGGACAGCGCGGCGCTCGCGTCCGCGGAGAACTGGTGGTCGGTGCTGCTCGAGCAGATGTGGGACGGTCTGCTCTGACCGTTCCGTGAACCGGCCCGACCGGTTCCCGGCGGATATGGATGGCCGGGTCGTGACCCTCGAACAGGGTCACGGCCCGGCCATTCGGGCTTCTGGGAGCAAATGACGCATCCTTGACGGGAATCCCCGCGAGAGAGGCGCTTCAGGATGAGTGCACCCTTTACGACCGTGCGCGGCCGCGGCTACCGGATGGAAGAGGTGGACCGGTACCTCGCCCGGCTGTCGGGGAGCCGGGACGAGGCCTGGGAGCGGGTGGCCAGGCTGACCGTGCTGGCCAAGCAGATGGACGCGGAGGCGGAGCGGCTGCGGGTGGCGGTCTCCGGGCTGGTGCCGCAGACGTACGAGGACCTCGGCGAGCGGGCCCGGCGGATCCTGCGGCTCGCCGAGGAGGAAGCACGGAGCGTGGCGCTCGACGCGCACGCGGACGCGCTGGCGGCGGCGGGCGCGGCCGAGGCGCACGCCGAACGGGTGGCGGACCTGGCGCGCACGGACGCGGACGCGGTCCGCGACCAGACCGAGGTGCGGGCCCGGCAGGGCCTGGCGCGGGCGGCCCGCGAGGCGGACGAGGCGCGGGCGGAGGCACGGGACGACGCCGCGGCGTGGCGGGCGGACGCGCAGGCGGTGCTGGCGGAGACGCGGCGCCGGGCGGACGCGCTGCTCGCGGAGCGCGAGCAGGAACACGCGGAGCGCTGGGACGCGTCCGAGCGGGAGCTGGCGGCGCGGGAGGCGGAGCTGGAGACCTGGCACGCGGAACAGGAGCGGCACGCGGCTTCGCGCCTGGCCGAGGCGAAGCGGGGGCTCGCGGAGGCGGAGGAGGCCGCGCGCCACGGGCAGGAGGACGCGGAGGCCAGGGGCGGGGAGCTGATCGCGCAGGCGCGGGTGCTGGAGGAGCGGGTCGGCCGGGAGACGGAGCGGATCCTGCGGGAGCACGAGGAGGCGCAGGAAGAGATGCGGGCGCACATGAACCACGTCCGCTCCAGCCTGGCGTCCCTGACGGGCCGCGCCCCCGCGGAGGGCTGACCCGCCCCGCGCAGCGGTGGGTCAGGACGGGGGCGCGCACCGGGACGGGTCGCTGCGCAGCCCCCGGTTGGTGACGACCACGGTGAACCCGGCCGTCGCGGGCTTCGCCGGGGCCGCCGCGGGTACCGGGGGCACCGCGGCCGCCCGCGGAGCCGGGAGCGCGGCCACGAGCGTCCCCGCCACCGTGGCCTCGGTCGGCAGCACCGTCCCGTCCACCTCGATCCGGGGATCGTCCCCGAACCCCCCGCCCTCCACCGTCAGTACGCCGTCCGCCGTCGCGGACACCTGCGTGATCACGGGATTCGCCCGCGTCGCCATCTTGTTCACGAGGTACGCGCCCGCCGGGGCCCCTGTCAGCGCCCACATCTCCGAGGGCAGCCTGGGGAGTCCGCCGCCCACGTCGGAGACGAAGAACGCCACCACGTACAGCATGGTGACCGCGCTGAGGGCGACGTACTGGAGGTCGACCAGGTCGGTGCGCCCGCTGTCGTTGGAGATCAGGTCGTGCAGCGGACGCCGACGCGTGCCCTTCGGCGCGGGTTTGGCCATGGAACCGTGCTCCACCCGCAGGCCGACCACCGCCTTCGCGGCGATGAGGGCGGCGTACGGGCCGCCGAGCAGGGGCAGGTAGACGGTCGTCAGGGAGGACAGCGGGCCGTCGGAGCGCTGGAACCAGTCGGCTCCGCCGCCCGCGGTGAGCCCGTAGACGAGCGTGGCGCAGAGGAGCCAGAGCAGGATCACGGTCCAGGCCAGGGCCAGGGTGATGGAGGTGGACAGGCGGCCGTCGCGGCCGGTGACGAAGCCGGGATGGCGGACGAGCCGCAGGACGATCGGGCCGGCCAGGGCGGCGAGTAAGGCGAGTGCGAAGAGCGCGGAAAGCATGGGTCCCCCGGGAAGTCGGTCTCCGTAGAGCGTGACGCACCCAGCCGGATCATGACAACCGTCTTCGTGCTCCCGTCGTCCCGTCGTCCCGTCGTCCCTACTCCCCGCGCTGCTCCGGCAGCACCGGGAACCTCCGGGGGGCCATCAGGAGCAGCACCAGCGCCGAGGCGGCCGCCGCGACCGTCGCGCCGAGGAAGATGTGGTCCCCGGCAGCGGCCACCGCGCGCCGCAGGTACTCGGCGGCGGCGGCCGGGAGGAGCCCCGGCGCGGCCAGGGCCTCGGACACGTCCCCCAGGTGCTCCGGGAGCCCCGGCACGGGGGCGTCGGCCAGCCGTCCGGCGAGGGTGGCGTTGGCGACGGCCCCCAGCAGCGCCGCTCCGATGCTCTGGCCGACCTGGCGGCAGAACAGGACCGAGGCCGTCGTGGTCCCGCGCTCCGCCCATCCCACCGTGGACTGGACGCCGACGATCAGCGGGAGCTGGAAGAGGCCGAGGGCCCCGCCGAGCAGGAACATGATCAGTGCGGGCTGCCAGGGGGAGGCGGGGTAGGGGAGCAGGGTGAAGGAGAAGAGGATCACGGCGGCCAGCGCGACCCCGGTGGCGGCGGTGTTGCGGAAGCCGACGCGCCGGTAGACGTGCTGGGCGAGGGCGGCGCTGACGGGCCAGCTCAGGGTCATCGCGGAGGTGACCAGCCCGGCGCTGGTGGGGCCGAGGCCGAGCACGGTCTGGGCGTACGTCGGCATGAAGACCATCGGGGCGACCATCAGCAGGCCGAGCCCGGCCATGGCGAGGTTGACGGCGGCGATGGTGCGCCGGCGCCACACCCAGCCCGGGAGGATCGGGTCCGCCGCCCGGCGTTCGATGCGGACGACCAGGGCCCCGAGCGCGGCGCTCGCGCCCAGCAGCCCGAGCGAGGGCGCGGACAGCCAGGGCCAGGCGACCCCGCCCTGGACGAGCGCGAAGAGCAGCAGCCCGCCGCAGGCGAAGACGCCGAGCGCGCCCGCCCAGTCGACGGGGCCCCGGCGGCGGGCCGGCGGCCGGACGGGCTCGACCAGGTGGCGCGTGATGATCCACAGGGCGGCGGCGGCCAGCGGCAGGTTGAGCAGGAAGATCCAGCGCCAGTCGGTGTACGAGGCGATCAGGCCGCCGAGCGCGGGGCCCGCCAGTGCGGAGGTGGCCCACACCGCGGACATCCGGGCCTGGATGCGGGGGCGTTCACCCAGCGGGTAGAGGTCGGCGGCCAGCGTCTGGACGGTGCCTTGCAGTGCGCCGCCGCCCAGGCCCTGGAGGATCCGGAAGGCGACGAGGGCGGCCATGTTCCAGGCGGCCGCGCAGAGCAGGGAGCCGAGGAGGAAGAGGCTGATGCCGAGGAGCAGGACGGGCTTGCGGCCGTAGGTGTCGGAGAGCTTGCCGTAGACGGGCAGGGTGACGGTTCCGGCGAGGATGTAGCCGGAGAAGATCCAGGAGAAGACGGCGAAGCCGCCGAGGTCGCCGACGATCTGCGGGACCGCCGTGGAGACGATGGCGCCGTCGAGGGCGACGAGTCCCATCGTCAGCATGAGCGCGGCGACGACGGCGGTACGGGGCCGCGCGGGCGTCCGGGCGCCGGGGCCCTTCGCCCCGGCTCCCGCCCTGGCCCCGGCTCCCGTCCTGGCCCCGGCTCCCGTCCCGGCCTCGGCTCCGGTCCCCGCTGCGGCGGAGGGTGTGCCTCCGGCCTCGCCTTCGGTACTCGCGCCCGTGCTTTCCCCTGAGCTCATGAAATGTCCCTTCCACCCCTGCGTACCTGCGCGGACACCTTCTCACCGGTGCGCGCCGGGGTGGTGTCCCCCCAGAGCGCCTCGTCCCCACGGCTGAGATCCCCTAGGGGTTGCTCCTCACAAGGATCCAGGGACGCTTCGTCCCGGCGGAGGAGGAAGTCCGGCGCCCGGGGTCCTTAACTGGTTACTACAGGACGGGGAGTTCGGGGGTAGGGCTAGCACCCTTATGGATACGGCGCCTGGCACCAGCGCGCCAGAGCCCCCCGGCCGGAAGACTTCGAGAAGCACACCCTGCGGACCACGCGGCCCGTACGGAACGAACGAGGGGAAACACCGTGACAACGGCTATGACCGAAACCAGGCACGGGGGCACTGGAGGGCATGCAGCCGTCGCGGCGCGGGCGCGGCAGGTCGTCAAGGCCTACGGCTCCGGCGAGACGCGCGTCACCGCCCTCGACTCGGTGGACGTGGACATCCAGCGAGGCCAGTTCACCGCGATCATGGGGCCCTCCGGCTCCGGCAAGTCCACGCTGATGCACTGCCTGGCCGGACTGGACACGGTGACCAGCGGCCAGATCTTCCTGGACGAGACGGAGATCACCGGCCTGAAGGACAAGAAGCTGACGCAGCTGCGCCGGGACCGGATCGGCTTCATCTTCCAGGCCTTCAACCTGCTGCCGACGCTCAACGCCCTGGAGAACATCACGCTCCCCATGGACATCGCGGGCCGCAAGCCCGATACGCAGTGGCTGAACCAGGTCGTGGAGACGGTGGGCCTGGCGGGCCGCCTCAAGCACCGGCCGACGGAGCTCTCGGGCGGTCAGCAGCAGCGCGTGGCCGTCGCCCGCGCCCTGGCCTCCCGCCCGCAGATCATCTTCGGTGACGAGCCGACCGGAAACCTCGATTCCCGGGCCGGCGCCGAGGTACTGGGCTTCCTGCGCCGCTCGGTGGACGACCTCGGCCAGACCATCGTCATGGTCACCCACGACCCGGTCGCCGCCTCCTACGCGGACCGCGTCATCTTCCTGGCCGACGGCCGCATCGTCGACGAGATGCTGAACCCGACCGCGGACGGCGTGCTCGACCGCATGAAGGACTTCGACGCGCGCGGGCGGACCTCATGACCGTCATGAAGACCGCGCGGCGCAACTTCGTCGCGCACAAGGGGCGGATGGCGCTGTCCGCCGTCGCCGTCATGCTGTCCGTCGCGTTCGTCTGCGGCACCCTGGTGTTCACCGACACCATGAACACGACGTTCGACAAGCTGTTCGCGGTCACGAACTCCGATGTGACGCTCAGCCCGAAGAAGGCCGAGGGCGGCGAGGAGGGCTCCGACACCGGCAAGCCCGAGTCGCTGGCCGGTTCGGTCGTCGAGCAGGTGAAGAAGGCCGAGGGCGTCAAGGCCGTCGAGGGCGGCGTCGCCTCGATGGCCGTGACGGTCGTCAACTCCAAGAACGAGAACCTCGGATCGACCACCGGCGCACCGACCTTCGCCGGCAACTGGACCGAGAACGAACTGAAGTCGATGAAGATCATCGAGGGTCAGGCCCCACGCGGCCCCACCGAGGTGATGATCGACGGCGACACCGCGAAGAAGCACCACCTCAAGCTCGGCGACGACCTGCGCACCATCGCGGTCACCGGTGACATCCGCTCCAAGATCACCGGTATCGCCGCCTTCACCGTCACCAACCCGGGCGCCACCGTCGTCTACTTCGACACGGCCACCGCGCAGCAGAAGCTGCTCGGCGCCCCGGACGTCTTCACGCACCTCAACGTCACCGCCAAGGACGGGGTGAGCGACGCGCAGCTCAAGCAGAACGTCGCCTCCGCCGTCGGCGCGGACACCTACAAGCTGCAGACCGCGAAGGAAGCCGCGGACGCCAACCGCAAGGACATGTCCTTCCTGGACATCATGAAGTGGGTGATGCTCGGCTTCGCCGCGATCGCCTTCCTCGTGGGCATCTTCCTGATCTTCAACACCTTCTCGATGCTGGTCGCCCAGCGCACCCGTGAGATCGGCCTGATGCGCGCCATCGGGGCCGAGAGCGGCCAGGTGCTCAAGTCCGTCGTGGTCGAGGCCTTCCTGCTCGGTGCCGTCGGATCGGCCCTCGGGGTCGGCGCGGGGATCGGACTGGCCGTCGGCCTGATGAAGCTCATGGGCCAGATGGGCATGAGCCTGTCCACGGACGATCTGACGATCGCCTGGACCACCCCGGTCGCCGGCATCGTCCTCGGCGTCGTCGTCACGGTCGTCTCCGCCTACATACCGGCCCGTCGGGCCGGCAAGGTCTCGCCGATGGCGGCCCTGCGCGAGGTCGGTACCCCCGGCGACAAGAAGGCCGGGCGGATCCGTGCCGCCGTCGGCCTGGTCCTCACGGGCATCGGCGGCGCGGGCCTCTACCTCGCCGCGACGGCCGACAAGGCGGGCACCGGATCCCTGTGGCTGGCCATGGGCGTCCTGTTCACCTTGATCGGCTTCATCGTGATCGGCCCCATGCTCGCCGGAGTCGTGGTGAAGGCGCTGTCCGCCCCGGTGCTCCGGCCCTTCGGGTCCGTCGGCCGGCTCGCCGAGCGCAACGCGCTGCGCAACCCGCGCCGCACCGGCGCCACCGCCGCCGCGCTGATGATCGGCCTCGCGCTGGTCGCCTGTCTGTCGGTGGTCGGCTCCTCGATGGTGGCCTCCGCCACCGACGAGCTCGACAAGACGGTCGGCGCGGACTACATCGTTCAGTCCCAGACCCAGCCGGTCGTACCGCAGGCCGAAGAGGCGCTGCGCAAGACCCAGGGCCTGGACCACGTCACGGCGTACCGGGAACTGGACGTCAAGATCACCGCCCCCGACGGCACCACCGAGAAGGACGGCCTCGGCGCCCAGGACCCCACGTACGCCAAGGACGTCCGGCGCAAGATGACCGCCGGCGAGCACGCGGCGGCCTACGGCCCGAACGCGATGTCGGTCGGCTCGGAGTACGCGGACAAGCACCACGTGAAGCTGGGTGACGAACTGACGGTCGCCTTCACCGGCGGCAACACCGTCAAGCTCAAGGTCGCGGCGATCACCAGCGACGGGGGCGGCCTCGACCGGGGCATGAAGTACACCAGCACCGCCGTCGCCGAGGCGAACGTGCCGGCCGACAAGCTGCCCAGGCCCTTCATGCTGCTGGCCTCGGCGAAGGACGGCCAGGAGACCACCGCGTACAAGGCGGTCAAGGCGGCGCTGGCGGAGTACCCGCAGTACCAGGTGCTCAACCAGACCGACTACAAGCAGGCCCTGAAGGACCAGGTCGGCCAGCTGCTGAACGTGGTCTACGCACTCCTCGCGCTCGCGATCATCGTCGCGATCCTGGGCGTCGTGAACACCCTGGCCCTCTCGGTGGTCGAGCGGACCCGCGAGATCGGCCTGATGCGCGCCATCGGCCTCTCCCGCCGCCAGCTGCGCCGCATGATCCGCCTGGAGTCGGTGGTCATCGCCCTCTTCGGAGCCCTGCTGGGCCTCGGTCTGGGCATGGTGTGGGGCGCCACCACCCACCAGCTCCTGGCCCTGGCCGGCATGAAGGTGCTGGAGATCCCGTGGCCGACGATCCTCGGAGTCTTCGCCGGCTCCGCCCTGGTCGGCCTGCTCGCCGCGCTCTTCCCGGCCTTCCGGGCGGGCCGGATGAACATCCTGAACGCGATCGCCAGCGAGTAGTCGCCAGCGCGGTCGTACGGGGGAAGACCCGGCCCCGCTCCACCCGAACGGGTGGGGCGGGGCTGCGGTCGTCCCCACGCCCCGGACGACGGCGGCGCGGAGCGTGACGCAACGCGTCCCGCGCGGGGAGCGCCGGTTCCGCGGTCCGGGCCCGGGCGCGGCGACGATCCTCGCGCGACTGACGGTCCCGCGTCGTAGGGTGGGAACCCCCGGCCCGTTCGACGTGTCGGGTCCTTCGCGTTGCCGCCCCACGGCACCTCACCGGACGGAAAGCCGCTTCATGAGCCTGCACGGACTGCTCGACGCCGTCACCCGGGACCCCGCTCTCGCCGAGGCGGTCACCGCGGCCGGGGACGGCAACCGCATGCACGTGGACCTGGTCGGCCCGGCCGCCGCGCGGCCCTTCGCCATCGCCGCGCTGGCCACCCGCACCGAGCGGACGGTGCTCGCGGTCACGGCCACCGGCCGGGAGGCCGAGGACCTGGCCGCCGCGCTGCGGTCGATGATGCCCCCGGGGCGCGAGGACGAGGTGGCCGAGTTCCCGTCCTGGGAGACGCTGCCGCACGAGCGGCTCTCGCCGCGCAGCGACACCGTGGGCCGGCGGATCGCCGTGCTGCGCCGACTCGCCCACCCGAGCAAGGACGATCCCGCCGCGGGCCCCGTCTCCATCGTGGTCGCCCCCATCCGCTCCGTGCTCCAGCCGCAGGTCAAGGGGCTCGGGGACCTGGTACCGGTGAATCTGCGGCACGGAGAGAGCGTCGATCTGGGCGAGGTCACCGAGGCGCTCGCGGCCGCCGCGTACGCGCGCGTCGAGCTCGTCGAGAAGCGCGGGGAGTTCGCCGTGCGCGGCGGCATCCTCGACGTGTTCCCGCCCACCGAGGAACACCCGCTGCGCGTGGAGTTCTGGGGTGACGAGGTCGAGGAGATCCGCTACTTCAAGGTCGCCGACCAGCGGTCGCTGGAGATCGCCGAGCACGGCCTGTGGGCCCCGCCCTGCCGGGAACTGCTCCTCACCGACCAGGTGCGGGAGCGCGCCGCGGCCCTCGCCGAACTGCACCCCGAGCTCGGCGAACTCCTGCACAAGATCGCCGAGGGGATCGCGGTGGAGGGCATGGAGTCCCTCGCCCCGGTCCTGGTCGACGACATGGAGCTGCTGATCGACGTCATGCCCGCGGGCTCCATGGCCGTCGTCTGTGATCCGGAGCGGGTCCGCACGCGCGCCTCCGACCTCGTGGCGACCTCCCAGGAGTTCCTGATGGCCTCCTGGGCGGCCACCGCCGGCGGCGGCGAGGCCCCCATCGACGTGGGCGCGGCCTCGCTGCGGGGGATCGCGGACGTCCGCGAGCACGCGCGCGAGCTCGGCATGATGTGGTGGTCGGTGTCCCCGTTCGCCGCCGACGAGGACGCGGCGGCCGGCAGCGACAGCCTCACCCTGGGCATGCACGCCCCCGAGGCCTACCGCGGCGACACCGCCCGGGCGCTCGCCGACACCAAGGCGTGGATCGCCGACGGCTGGCACACCGTCTACCTCACCGAGGGCCACGGCCCGGCCGCCCGCACCGTGGAGGTGCTCGGCGGCGAGGGCATCGCGGCCCGCCTGGACGCGGACCTCGCCGCTCTGGAGCCCTCCCTCGTCCACGTCACGTGCGGCTCCCTCGGCAACGGCTTCGTGGACCCGGCCCTCAAGCTCGCCGTCCTCACGGAGACCGACCTGACCGGGCAGCGCACCGCCAGCAAGGACCTGGGCCGGATGCCCACCCGGCGGCGCAAGGCGATCGACCCGCTCACCCTGGGGGTCGGCGACTACATCGTGCACGAGCAGCACGGCGTCGGCCGCTACGTGGAGATGGTGCAGCGCACCGTGCAGGGCGCCACGCGCGAGTACCTCCTCGTCGAGTACGCGCCCGCCAAGCGCGGGCAGCCCGGCGACCGGCTCTACATCCCCACCGACCAGCTCGAGCAGGTCACCAAGTACGTCGGCGGCGAGGCCCCGACCCTGCACCGGCTCGGCGGCGCCGACTGGACCAAGACCAAGGCGCGCGCGAAGAAGGCCGTCAAGGAGATCGCCGCCGACCTGATCAAGCTCTACAGCGCCCGGATGGCCGCCCCCGGCCACACCTTCGGCCCGGACACCCCCTGGCAGCGCGAGCTCGAGGACGCCTTCCCGTACGCGGAGACGCCCGACCAGCTCACCACCATCGCCGAGGTCAAGGAGGACATGGAGAAATCGGTCCCCATGGACCGCCTGATCTGCGGAGACGTCGGCTACGGAAAGACCGAGATCGCGGTGCGCGCCGCCTTCAAGGCGGTCCAGGACGGCAAGCAGGTCGCCGTCCTCGTCCCGACCACCCTGCTCGTGCAGCAGCACTTCGGGACCTTCTCCGAGCGGTACGCGCAATTCCCCGTCAAGGTCAGGGCGCTGTCCCGGTTCCAGAGCGAAAGCGAGTCCAAGGCCACGCTGGAGGGCCTGCGCGAGGGCTCCGTGGACATCGTGATCGGCACGCACCGGCTCTTCTCGCAGGAGACCAGGTTCAAGGACCTGGGCCTGGTCATCGTCGACGAGGAGCAGCGGTTCGGCGTCGAGCACAAGGAGCAGCTGAAGAAGCTGCGCGCCAACGTCGACGTGCTGACGATGTCCGCGACCCCGATCCCGCGCACCCTGGAGATGGCGGTCACCGGCATCCGCGAGATGTCCACGATCACGACCCCGCCCGAGGAGCGCCACCCGGTCCTGACCTTCGTCGGCCCGTACGAGGAGAAGCAGATCGGCGCTGCCGTGCGCCGCGAACTGCTCCGCGAGGGCCAGTGCTTCTACATCCACAACCGCGTCGAGTCCATCGACCGGGCGGCCGCCAGGCTGCGCGAGATCGTGCCGGAGGCACGCATCGCGACCGCGCACGGCCAGATGTCCGAGCAGGCCCTGGAACAGGTCGTGGTGGACTTCTGGGAGAAGAAGTTCGACGTCCTGGTCTCCACGACGATCGTCGAGTCCGGCATCGACATCTCCAACGCCAACACCCTCATCGTCGAGCGCGGCGACAACTTCGGGCTCTCCCAGCTCCACCAGCTGCGCGGCCGCGTGGGCCGGGGCCGCGAGCGCGGGTACGCGTACTTCCTCTACCCGCCGGAGAAGCCGCTGACCGAGACCGCGCACGAGCGGCTCGCGACGATCGCCCAGCACACCGAGATGGGCGCCGGCATGTACGTGGCGATGAAGGACCTGGAGATCCGCGGCGCGGGCAACCTGCTCGGCGGCGAGCAGTCCGGCCACATCGCGGGTGTCGGCTTCGACCTGTACATCCGCATGGTCGGCGAGGCCGTGGCCGACTACCGGGCGGCGATCGAGGGCGGCCCGGAGGAGGAGCCGCCGCTGGAGGTGAAGATCGAGCTGCCGGTCGACGCGCACGTCCCGCACGACTACGCGCCGGGCGAGAGGCTGCGCCTGCAGGCGTACCGGTCCATCGCCGCGGCCAACTCCGAGGACGACGTCAAGGCGGTGCGCGAGGAACTCACCGACCGCTACGGCAAGCTGCCGGAGCCGGTGGAGAACCTGCTGCTGGTGGCCGGACTGCGGATGCTCGCCCGTGCCTGCGGGGTCGGCGACATCACCCTCCAGGGGCCCAACATCCGTTTCGGTCCGGTGGAGTTGCGTGAGTCGCAGGAGCTGCGCCTGAAGCGGCTCTACCCGGGCTCGGTGCTCAAGCCGGCCGCCTCGCAGGTGCTCGTCCCCCGGCCGAAGACGGCCCGGGTGGGCGGGAAGCCGCTGGTCGGACGGGAACTGCTGGGGTGGACGGGGGAGTTCCTCGCCACCATCCTCGGCTCGTAGGTCCGCGGGACACGGCCGCGGCCGGCCCGGTCCCGCCGGACACGGCGACGGCCGCGGCCGGGGACCCGTCCGGTCCCCGGCCGCGGCCCTTCGCGTGTCCGCCGGGACCGTCCCGTCGGGCCGGCTCGTTCCGCGATCCGTTTACGGCGCTCCGCGCCTTTCGCGGCATTCGCTCACCGGAGCTCCCCGGGCCTTGCGTACGACCGGGCCGCGACCGTACAACGGTTGAGCGCATCCCCTCACTCCCGGCCGGAAACGCTGTATACGCTCAGACCCGAGAACTTCCTCCGCACGGCCCGTCAGGAGCAGCGATGCACGGCCCCGGCACCCCGCCGCCCCACGGTCACCAGCCCGATTCCGGGGGCGTGATGGCGCTTCGTGTGCTGTTCACGCTGCTGCCCGTCCTGAGCTGCGGCCTGCTCGCCTGGGGAACGATGCTGCGGCTCGCGCTGGTCACCCGCACACCCCGGGACTGGTGGCTGACGGCGGCGTCCGGCGCGGGCGCGGTGCTCTGGACGACGCTGTCCGCGGCCGACACGACCCCCGACAACTCCGGCTGGCAGGCCAACACCGGCGCGATCGGCACGATCCTGACCGGCCTCGGGGTGTGCGTGTACTACCTCGTCGCCGACATCCGCCACCACGAGGCGCGCAGGGCCGCGGCCGTCGCAGGGTGGTACCCGCAGCCCGCCTCCCCCTACCTGCCGCCCCAGCAGCCGAGCCGTGAGACGCGCCCCTCCTACGGCTACCCGCAGACCGGCCCGCAGCCGGCGCCCCCGCGGACCCCCGAGCCCACGCCCGCCCCGCCGCAGCCGCCGCGCATCGGGCAGGTCCGCGCCGAGCTCGACGAGCTCAGCGAGCTCCTGCGCAAGCAGCAGCCTCCCCACCACGAGGGCCCCCGCCAGTGACGGACCGGCTCATCGGAGACCGCTACCGGCTCGCGGCCGTCCTCGGCCAGGGCGGCATGGGCCAGGTCTGGACGGCGTACGACCAGCGCCTGGACCGCCGTGTCGCGGTCAAGCTGCTGCGCCCCGACAAGGTGGCCGGACCGGGCTCCGTGGCCGACGAACTGCGCCGCCGCTTCGTGCGCGAATGCCGGGTCACGGCCCAGGTGGACCACCCCGGGCTGGTCACCGTGCACGATGCGGGCAACGACGGCGACGAGCTGTACCTCGTCATGCAGTACGTCGAGGGCACCGACCTCGCCGACCACCTCGCGCGCCACGATCCCTACCCGTGGACCTGGGCGGTCTCGGTGATCGCGCAGCTGTGCTCGGTGCTGTCGGCCGTGCACGCGGTGCCGATCGTGCACCGGGACCTCAAGCCGCGCAACGTGATGGTCCGCCCCGACGGGACCGTACTGGTCCTGGACCTCGGCGTCGCCTCGGTGATGGACACCGACACCACCCGCCTCACCAGCACCGGTACCCCGATCGGCAGTCCCGCGTACATGGCCCCCGAGCAGGCCATGGGCGGCGCCGTCGGCCCGCACACCGACCTCTACGCGCTCGGCGTGGTGCTCTACGAACTACTCTCCGGCAACGTGCCCTTCGCCGGGTCCACCGCCCTCGGCGTCCTCCACCGCCACCTCTACGAGCCCCCGCTCCCGGTCCGCCCGTCCCGCCCCGACATCCCGCAGCCGCTGGAGGCGCTCCTCCTGCGGCTCCTGGCCAAGGACCCGCAGGACCGGCCCGGTTCCGCGCAGGAGGTGTACGCGGCCCTCGTGCCGCTGCTGCCCCACCGCGGCTCCGGAGCCCCCACCGGGGCGCTCGACCCGACCCGCCCCTTCCTGCGCCCCCAGGCCCCCTGGCCCGACCGCGCCACCGTGATCCCACCGCGGCCGGCCGCCCCGCCGAAGCCGCGCGCGGACGTCCCCGCGGCCGTGGAGGAGGCGAAGAAGCTCCTCGACCAGGGCCGGCTGACCCAGGCCGTGGACATCCTCGGCGGCATCCTCCCGGCGGCGGCCGAGCAGCACGGCGAACGCTCCACGGTGGTCCGCACCCTGCGCAAGCAGTACGCGGCCACGCTGATGGACGACGGCCAGTACCGCCGCGCCCTGCCCGAACTGCGCCGCCTGGCGGAGGAGTTCCCGGCGGGCGACCCGAGGTCCCTGCGCTTTCGCTACGACGTGGCCCAGTGCCTGGAACAGCTCGGGGAACCCGCGGCCGCCCTCGCCGAGTACCGGTCGCTGCTGCCGTTCTTCGAGAACCACTACGCGAACCCGGATCCGGGCCTCCCGCTGGAGGTCCGCCGCCGCATGGCGCACCTGCTGCTGTCCCTCGGCGACCGCCCGGCGGCCCACGACACCCTCTCCCGCCTCCTCTTCGACGCGGAGCGCGTGCACGGGCCCGCGCACCCCTTCTCCGTGGAGGTCCGGCGCACCCTGCACTGGCTGGCTCAGGTGCGCTGAGGCCGCCGGCGACCGGCCGAGCCCCCGGGAACGGCAGATTCCGCCGCGCGGTGTACCGTACGGCGTCCTGTGCATCCGTGTTGGTCAACACGTTCCCCGAGAGGTAGTCGATCGTGAAGGACGCCGTCGCCGACGAGAGTGCGGCCCAGCCCGGGGACGGGGCTCTTCCCGGCCTGCTCGCCAGGGTTCTGCTGGCGACCGTGCCGGTGCTGAGCCTGGGCCTGCTGGGCGGGCTTCCCTCGCTGGTCATCGCCTGGCGCCGGGGTACCCGGGCCGACTGGCTGACCGCGCTCGTCTTCACCGCCGCCATGGTCGGCTGGTGGTTCCAGCTCGCGCTCACGCCGGTGGAGACCGAGGGCTGGCAGGCCGGTGCGGACTTCCTGCTGGTGGCCTTCTCCACGGCCGGCGCCGCCGTGCACTGCCTGTCCGTCAAGCGGCAGCCGGCGGACCCCCGATGAAGACCCGGCGCACGTGGCGAAACCGGGCCGAAGAAGCCACGCCCGGCAACGGGGCGCTCCTCGGACGGGTACTGGCCAAAGCGGCCCGCGCGCCGCGCGGCCGCGCGGGGTGGACGGCGGGCGGCGCCGCGGCGCTGGTGCTCGCCCTGGTGGGGGTCTGGATGTTCGCCGGTGGCGGGCAGGACGGTCCGCCCGACCCGAGGGCGCGCCAGTACAAGGAGTTCGACGCCTGTCTGCTGACGGACGAGAAGGGCATCGTGGGCGGCGCCGCCGCCGCTCCGGTGTGGGAGGGGATGCAGAAGGCCTCGCTGGAGACCCACACCCGGGCCACCTACGTCCCGGTCGTCGGGGAGCCGTCGGCCGCGAACGCCCTGCCGTTCTTCAACAGCCTGATGCAGCGCCAGTGCGACGTGGTGCTGGCGGTCGGCGCCGCGCAGGTGGAGGTCGCGCAGGCGGGGGCGAAGGACCATCCCAAGGCGCACTTCGTCGTGGTCGACGGCTCGCGCAGCGCCGGGAACGTCACGGTGGCGAAGTCCGGTGACGGACTCGAGGAGAGCGTGGCCGAAGCGATCCGACGGGCCGTGAAGACCTCGGGAGTGTAACGCTCGGGCATCGGTTCCGCAGGGCGAGTAAAGATCATATAAAAACGCAGTTCCTGACTATCAGTTACATTCCTCGGTCGGGCAGTCTCGCGAAGCTTTGTCGGCATCGCGTAAGTAAAGGCCTGCCCATGCGTCTCAGTTGGGTCCGTAGCCCTCGCCTCTTCCCACCGGGTCGTCCCGGTAGGCGAAGAGCGAGGGCCGCCGCTCTCTCCGTCCTGTTGTCCTTCTCCTGCATGCTCACGACCGAGACGGCGGCGGCCAGTGGCGCCACGCTCCCGGCGCTGAGCATGCCCGAACTGTCCCTGTCCAGCATGTTGGGCTGGATGAGCACGTCCCCGCTGGACACCCCCGACCAGCAGGGCGGCACCGCCCGGGGCAAGGGCCACCGGGCCCCGGCCGACGCCACCCGGGCCAAGGGCGGCGCAGGCCGCACGCCCGGCAAGGGCAAGGGCGAACTCGACCCGTACGAACGGCACACCGAACAGCCCGGGACGGTCACGACCGGAGCGGCCCGCGGGTCGGCGGAGAGCTTCGACGCCCGCACCAGCAAGCGGGACGCCAAGAAGTCCACGGCGACCTCCGACCTCTACGTCAACGCCGACGGCTCCACCACCGTCCGTCACTTCCCCGGCCGGACCAACTTCGAGGCCGGCGACGGCACCTGGAAGCCGATCGACACCGCTCTGGTAGCGGACACGGACGGCCGGCTCCAGGAGCGGTCCAACTCGCTCGACGTCGAGTTCGCCCCGAACGCCGCCGACCGGCAGCTCGCCTCCATCGACTTCGGTTCGGGCCGCTCCTTCGCGTACGCCCTGCGCGGCGCCGCCGGGGCCACGCCGGCCGTGGCGGCCGACGGCACCGTGACCTACGCCGGAGTGCTGCCCGACACCGACGTGCAGCTGGTACCGCTCGCCGAGGGCTTCAAGGAGAATCTCGTCCTCCGCTCCGCGAAGGCCGCGAACTCCTGGACCTTCCTGCTGGACGCCAAGGGCCTGACGCCGCGGATCGCGGCCGACGGGGACGTGGAGTTCACCGACGCCGACGGCAAGGTGACCGCCACCGTCCCGCACGCGTTCATGGAGGACTCCAAGATCGATCAGCGCTCGGGGGACGCCGCCCAGTCCCGGGCCGTCGACTTCGAGCTGACGAGCGTGGACGGCAAGCCGGCGCTGCGGATGACCGCGAACCGCGCCTGGCTGGACGCTCCCGAGCGGGTCTACCCGGTGACCGTCGACCCCACCGTCACCGCCAGCAACTCCACGTACACGCAGAACACGATCTCCGGCGACCACTCCACCGAGAGCCAGATCAAGGTCGGTTCGTACGACTCCGGCACCAACAAGGCGAACTCCTTCCTGCAGTTCTCCTCCCTGGGCACCACCCTCGCCGGGCAGCGCGTCACCGCCGCCACCCTGAACGTCTACGCGCTCTGGTCCGCGACCTGCACCGCGGAGCCGTTCTCGGTCCACCCGGTCACGCAGTCCTGGACGCCCTCCGGCGTCACGGGCTATCCCGGCCCGGCCTTCGGCGCGGCCATCGGCACCGCCACGGCCGCGCCCGGTGCGTCCTGCACCAACACCAGCGGCGCGAGCACCGTCGGTGTGAAGATGCCGGTCGCGCTGTCGACCGCCTGGTTCGACCAGGTGGCCACCGGCGGCGCCAACTACGGCCTCGCCCTGAGCGCGCCGACCGGCGACGGCCTGCACTGGAAGAAGTTCCACTCCGACAACTCGGCGACCGCCGGCTGGCGGCCCGCCCTGGACCTGACCTACACGGCGAACACCAAGCCCCAGGTCAACGCCCAGTACCCGCCGGAGAACTTCCAGGCCCACACCCTCCAGCCGGAGCTGCTCGTCTACGCGAGCGACGCCGACAACTGGCCGCAGGCGCTGACCTACGCCTTCGAGGTGTACGACGCAGACAGCGGGAGCTCCACCCCCGTGGCCACGTCCGGTCTCACGGCCGAGCGGTCCTGGAAGGTCCCCGCGGGCAAGCTCAGCTGGAGCAAGAACTACGTCTGGTACGTGAGCGTCGCCGACGGCTACGACTCGGTGATGTACTCGGCGAGCCGCTTCTCCACCACGGTGGCGCAGCCCCCCGTCACCTCGGGTCTGGCCCAGAACACCGACGGCCACGAGTTCGACCCGTCCGACGGCAACTACACCACCGAGGACACCGACGCGGACATACCCGTCGTGGGACCGTCGCTCGAGGTCGACCGCTCGTACAACAGCATCGATCCGCGGATCGACAGCGCCTTCGGCGCCGGCTGGTCCACGGTCGTCGACATGAAGGCGGCCGAGACCAAGGACGGCGCGGGTACGGTCACCGGCGTCGTGATGACCTACCCGGGCGGTGAGCAGGTCGGATTCGGGCGCAACAGCGACGGGACCTTCGTGCCCCCGCCGGGCCGCTACGCCCGGCTGGCGTCGGTGAGCGGCGGGTACAAGCTGACCGACAAGGACTTCACGGCCTACTCCTTCACGCAGGCGACCGGGAAGAGCGGCGTCTACGCGATATCCGGCATCGTGGACTTCGCGGGCCGGGCCGAGACGTTCACCTACAACGCGTCCAGGCAGCTGACGAAGATCACCAACACGACGGCCGGCCGCTCGCTGACGCTGGCCTGGTCCACCCCGGCCGGAGCCGCCGTCCCGCACGTGGCCACCGTGGCCACCGACCCGTCGCAGACCGGGGACTCCAGCACGGTCCAGACCTGGCAGTACAGCTACACGGGCGACCAGCTCGCCAAGGTGTGCCCGCCCGCCGACCCGTCCAAGTGCCAGGTCTACACGTACGCCACCGGCAACCACCACCGCACGACGGTGCTGGACGCCGACCCCTACGCGTACTGGCGGCTCGGCGAGGCCGCGGGATCGACGGTCTCCAAGGACACCGTCGACACCAACCAGGGCAAGTACAACGGCCTCTACCGCAACGTGACCCTGGGCGGCTCCGGCCCGCTGGCCGGCTCCACCCAGAAGACGGCCACCTTCAACGGAACGACGTCGTACGTCGAGATGCCGAGCGCCCCCGGCGCCACGCCCTCGTACACGACGATCTCGCTGTGGTTCAAGACCACCCAGGCGGGCGGTGTCCTCTTCTACTACGGTGACAAGCCGCTGAGCGCGACCGACCCGGTGGGCAGCACCGCCTTCAACACTCCGGCGCTGTACGTCGGCACCGACGGCAAGCTGCGCGGCTGCCTGGCCACGGGCACCTGCGCCACCACGATCACCTCGGCCGCCTCCGTCGACGACGGGCAGTGGCACCAGGCGACCCTCACCGGCGCGGGCAACACCCAGACCCTCTACCTGGACGGCGCCGCGCAGGGCAGCAAGACCGGCCAGATCAAGGACTGGAACACCCCGTACATCTCGCTGGGCGCGGGCGTGAACAACCGCGGCTGGCCCGCGATGAACGCCGCCGACCAGCTCGGCCACTTCTCCGGCCAGCTGGCCGAGGCCGCGATCTACACCGAGCCGCTCACCGCGGACGTCATCGGCGCCCAGTACCAGGCCGCCAAGCGGTCCGCCGGTCTGCTGCAGAAGATCACCACGCCGGGCGGCAAGACCCAGGCGTCGGTCTCGTACGGCACCGCCGACGACCTGGTCCTCCAGGCCACCGACGGCAACGGCGGCACCTGGAAGCTCAACCCGGCGACCGTCACCGGCTCCTCGCAGGTCTACCGCTCGGCCGTGATGGGCTCCGCCCCCGCCGGCTACTGGCGTCTGGACGACACGCAGGGCGCGGCGCAGGCGGCCAACGAGCTGCACACCGGCTTCGGCACGTACAACACCGTCACGCAGGGCGTGGCGGGACCGTTCGGCACCGGTGACGCCACGGCCGTGCAGTTCAACGGCACCAGCTCCTTCGTCGAGGTGCCGTACGGGCCGCTGCACACGAAGGCGGACCGCTCGGTCGAGCTGTGGTTCAAGACCACCAAGCCCGGCGTGATCATGAGCGACCAGACCCGGGCACCCAACGACCCGGCGGGAGTGGGCGGCTCGTGGAGCGACATGCTCTACGTCGGAGCGGACGGCAAGCTGCGCGGCCACTGGTGGAGCACCAGCTGCAACGGCGCCGCCAACCTCGCCTCCGCCGCCTCCGTCACCGACGACACCTGGCACCACGCGGTCGTCTCGGCGGCCGGCACCACGCAGACGCTCTACCTCGACGGTGCCAAGCAGGGCACCTGCACGGGCGTGCCGGACGACCAGACGACGTCGCGGACGTTCATCGGCGCCGGCTTCAGCAAGTGGGCCAGCTCTCCGGGTGACGTCAGCTTCTTCACCGGCTCCATCGCCGAGGTCGCGGTCCACTCCAAGGGCCTGACCGCCGACGACGTCACGCGCCACTGGTCCGCCTACAAGGCGTCCGCCGGCGTCGCCCCCGTGCGTACGGTCACGCTCACCGACCCCGGCAACAAGACCCTGACCTACGTGTACGACGCGGAACTGGGCAACCGCCTGCTCGCAGCGGTCGACACCGAGGGCAAGCGGACGACGTACGGCTACGACACGGCGGGCTTCCTGCACACCGTGACCGACGCCAACGGCAACCGCAGCATCACCGGCCACGACATCCGCGGCAACACGGTCTCCAAGACCAGCTGCCAGGACACGGCCGCCAACAAGTGCTCGACCGACTACTACACCTACTACCCCGACGCGACCACGGCGTTCCCGCCGATGGACCTGCGCAACGACCTGATGCTCACCGAGCGCGACGGCCGTTCCTCGGGCCCGACGGACAACACCTATCTGACCAGCTACACCTACGACACGGGCGGCAAGCTCACCTCCGTGACGACCCCGCCGGTGCCCGGTCACCCCGGCGGCCGCACCACCACCACCGCCTACACCACGGCCACCACCCCGGCGGCCGAGGGCGGCGCCGCGGTGACGCCGGCCGGCCTGCTGTCCGAGGTGACGACGCCGGGCGGCAGGAAGACGTCGTACACGTACTTCGCCAACGGCGACCTCGCCGAGACCACCGACGCCAACGGTGCCAGGACGAAGGCCGCCTACGACAACCTCGGCAGGCAGCTCTCCACGACCGAGACGTCCGACGCCCAGCCCGCGGGCCTGACCACGACGCAGACCTACGACAAGAACGACCAGGTCGTCACCCAGACCGCACCCGCGGTCACCAACCGGGTCACCGGCGCGGTGCACCAGGCCAGGACGACCACGGCGTTCGACGCCGACGGCAACATCCTGTCCCAGACGGTCTCCGACCTGACGGGCGGCGACGCGGCGCGTACGACGACGATGACGTACAACGCGAACAACCTGCTGGAGACCAAGTCGGACCCGGCCGGTGACACCACGTCGTACGTGTACGACGGATACGGCAACAAGACCAAGGAGACGGACGCCCTCGGGAACGTCACCACCACCACCTACGACGGCGAACGCCGCCCGCTCACCAGCAGCCTGCTGAACCACACGGGCGACCCGAACAACCCGTCGGCCCCGGCCACCCTGGTCCAGGAGTCACGGGCGTACGACCCGGCCGGGCGCCTCGCGTCGGTCACCGACGCGATGGGCTGGGTGACGTCGCACACCTACACCGACGACGGCCTGTCGGCCACCGTGGTCCGCAAGGACCCGCAGTCCGGCAAGTCGTTCACGGAGCAGGCCAACACCTACGACGCGGCCGGCAACCTGATCCAGCAGGTGACCAACGACGGCCGGACCACGAACACCTTCGCGGTGGACGCGGCCGACCGGACGGCGTCGTCGGTCATGGACCCGGCCGGGTTCGCCCGGACGACGAAGGTCTCCTACGACCCGGACGACCGCGTCGTGTCGGAGACCGAGACGGACCCGGCGACGGGTGACGTCAGCACGAAGGACACCCTGCACGACAGCCTCGGCAACGTCACGGGGACCACGGTCCACGACGGGACGACGGCCCCGGTGGCCCGCTACAAGCTGGACGAGACGACGGGCTTCTCCGCCGGCGACTCCTCGGGCGCCAACAACACCGCCACCCACGGCACCGGCCTGCACTGGAACACCGACAGGGCGGGCAGCGCGGTCCTGGACGGCGACGTCAACTCCTACGCGCAGACCTCCGGGCCGGCCGTCAACACGGGCGGCAGCTTCACGGTGTCCGCCTGGGCCAAGCTGGACGACCTCACCACCGGCCGGACCGTGCTGTCCCAGGACGGCCGGAACGTGTACGGCTTCGTGCTGTACTACGCGGCCGGCACCGGCTGGGCGTTCGCCCGGCCCCGGGCGGACGCGACACCGCTGGCCTACGACCGGGCGGTGTCCGCACCGTCCGCGGCGGTCGCCGGCGCCTGGACCCACCTCGTCGGCGTGTACGACGCCCAGGACGCCGAACTGCGCCTGTACGTCAACGGCACGCTCGCCCAGGAAGTGCCGTACAGCTCCCCCTGGGAGGCGACCGGCCCCCTGCAGATCGGCCGACACAAGTACGGCTCGCAGTACGACTACGAGTACAAGGGCGGCATCGACGACGTCCAGGTCTACGGCGAGGCGCTCACCGCGGCGCAGGTCTCCGCGGTGAAGGGCGGGACCCTGCCGGCCGCGGGCAGCTCCGTCCGCACCAACACCTGGAAGCTGGACCAGCGCGGACTGCCGGTGTCGGCGACCAACGCCAACGGCTTCACCACCGACTACGGCCACGACGAGGCGGGCCGGCAGACCACCGTCACGGAGCCGCTCATCAGCACCGAGCAGAACGGCGGGGCCCCGGTCTCCGTCCGGCCCGTGTCGATGACCGGCTACAACACCTTCGGCGAGCAGACCGAGTCCTCCGACCCGCTGGGCAACGTCGTGGTCACCGCGTACGACGCCGAGGGCAACGAGACCTCGACGACCGCGCCGAACTACACGGCGCCGGGATCCACGACGCCGATCACGGCCACGGCCTGGAAGGAGTACGACGCCTCCCGCCAGCTCACGGCGGAGGTCACCCCGCTGGGTGCCCGCACCACCTTCACGTACACGCAGCTCGGCGACCTGGCCTCGGTCACGGACCCCGGCGGCGGCACGACGAAGTTCACCTACGACACCAACGGCGACGAGCTGTCGGTGACCGGACCGAACGGCTCCCGCAAGGAGACCACCTGGGACTACCTGGGACGCCCCGTCACCAGCACGGACATCGTGCGCCAGCCGACGCAGCGCGCGTTCACCGCGATCAACGAGTACGACGCCCCGGGCGGCGAGCTGTCCCGGACCGTGAGCCCGACCGGTGTCTCGCAGTCGTACAAGTACAACGTCCTGGGCGAGGTCACCGAGACGACCGACGCCGCGGGCAACAAGTCCACCTTCACCTACGACTCGGACGGCCAGGTCCTCACCTCGACCGACCCGGACGGCACCAGCACCAAGAACACGTACGACGGGTTCGGGCAGCTCACGGGCACCCGGGACCTGAACGCGACGGGCACCGTGCTGCGCACCAGCGGTTCCACGTACGACCGTGCGGGCAACCCGCTGTCGGTGACCGACTACCGGGGGCACACCAAGACCCTCACGGTCGACGCGTCGGGGCTGGTCACCAAGGCGGTCGAGCCGGTCTCCGCGACCGAGTCGATCACCACGACCTACGGATACGACGCGGCGGGCAACCGCACGCGCTTCACCGACGGCCGCGGCAATCCGTTCCTGACGACGTACAACGCGTGGGGCCTCCCGGAGTCCTCGATCGAGCCGTCGACGCCGGCCCACCCGGACGCGGCGGACCGCACCTTCACCACGACGTACGACGGCGCGGGACGGGTCAAGGAACTGCGCGCGCCGGGCGGCGTGGTCGTCACCCACGACTACGACGCCAAGAGCCGGCTGATCCGGCAGAAGGGCACGGGCGCGGAGGCCGAGACGGTCGACCACACCTATGACTACAACGCGGAGGACCGGGTCACCGCCGTCGCGGGTCTGGGCACGGAGAAGAACACCTTCTCCTACGACGACCGCGGTCTGCTGCTGTCCGCGGCGGGCCCCTCGGGTTCCTCGTCCTTCGCCTGGAACGGCGACGGGGCGATGACCTCACGGACGGACGCGTCGGGCACGTCGACCTACGGGTACGACACGGCGGGCCGGCTGAAGACGGTCGCCGACGGTGTCACCGGCACGGAGCTGACCTACGGCTACGACGTCAACAACAACGTCACGACGGTCGACTACGGGGCCGGGAAGTCCAAGCGGGCCTACGGCTACGACGCCCTGCACCGGCTCGTCAGCGACAAGCTGACCTCGCCCACGGGCCAGCAGCTCACCTCCCTCACCTACGGGTGGGACGAGAACGACAACGAGACGTCGAAGACGACGACCGGCGCCGCGGGTACGTCCACCCACACCTACACCTACGACTGGGCGGACCGTCTGTCGTCCTGGAACAACGGCACGGCGACGGAGACCTACGGCTACGACGGGGCCGGGAACCGGACCCGCGTCGGCAACGACACCTACACCTACGACGCCCGCAACCGGCTCTCGTCGGACGGGCACAGCACGTACACGTACACGGCCCGCGGCACGATGAGCTCGGTGACGGACGCGGGAGGCCTGCAGACCTCCCTCAAGGCCGACGCCTTCAACCGTGTGATCAACGAGGGCGAGCGCACCTACGCGTACGACGGCATCGACCGGGCGCTGAGCGCGAGCGAGCCGAACTCGGGTCCGCTGTACTCGTTCCAGTACAGCGGCGCCGGGAACGACGTGGCCTCGGACGGCATGACGTCCTACAGCCGCGACGCGGACGGCTCCCTGATCGGAGTGAAGACGGCCACGTCGGCCGTGCTGGCACTGACCGACCTCCACACCGACGTGGTGGGGCAGTTCACAGCCTCGGGTGAGGCACTGACCGGTTCGACGGCCTACTCGCCGTTCGGCAGGACCGTGGCCTCGCAGGGGATGATCGGCCAGCTGGGCTACCAGTCCGGCTGGACCGACCCGGAGACGTCCAAGGTCAACATGGCCGCACGCTGGTACTCGCCGCAGACCGGCCAGTTCAACAGCCGCGACACGATGGCGCAGAACCCCCTGCCGGTCTCGGTGAACGCGAACCGCTACGCGTACGCCAACGGCAACCCGATGACGGGTGTCGACCCGACGGGCCACTGGTTCGAGTGGGCGAAGAAGGCCGTCAAGAAGGCCGCGTCGAAGGTCACGAAGAAGGTGACGTCGGCCTACCACACGACCGTCGCGGCCGTTCACCACGCCGCCGCGAGCGTCAAGCAGGCGGCGCGGCAGATCAAGAAGGCCGTCAAGAAGAAGGTGTACAGCGCGTACCGGCAGGTCAGGAAGGCCGTGCGGTACGTGAACGACAGTGTCCGGAAGGCCAAGCGGTACGTCCAACGCACCTACAAGCGGGTCAGGAACTACGCCCGCAAGGTCTACAAGCAGGTCAAGAAGAGGGTCGTCCGGGCCGCGGCGTCGGTCAGGAAGGCCGTGAACAGGGCGGTCAGCAAGGCCAAGAAGGTCACCAGAGCGGTCAAGAAGAGCGCCGTCTCGGCGGCGAAGAAGGTCACCGCGAAGGCCAAGGAGACCGCGGGCAACCTCGTCGCCAAGGTGTGGATCGCAGGTGTGCACGCGGGATTCGACAATGCGGCCGACAAGATCATCGCCGCGGAGCCGAAGATACGCAGGGATCACCCCGAGGCGTTCGGAACCCCTGAGGACCCGACCGGATTCGACCTCGGATTCGAATGGGTCAAGGGAACCGGTCCCGCGCACCGGGACTTCGACGAGGGCGACCGGTTCACCCAGATTCTGATGCAGCACTACCATGTGCAGAACACCAAGCAGAAGATCGCCGACCAGATAAAGGACGGCGACACCGACATGCTCGGCAAGGAGAAGCAGAGCCATCACAGCCTCGGCACGTCGACCGAGGAGGGGAACTCCTTGCAGAAGCTCTACAAGGACTTCACGACCAACTCCTCAGCCGCGTTCCTCGGTTCCTACACGCTGAAGTACACGGTCACCTCGATCGACAAGGCGAGCGGGAAGGCGAACGTCTCCTTCTCGGTCGCCAACGAGAGCGACATGAACTCGGCCACGCATACGGCTCCCGTGTTCGGCGGATACAGCCCGTGGTGGGACAAGCACATCGCGGCCCCGCTCAACAAGGATTACGCGACGGGCCGGTTCTCACCGAAGACCCAGACGATCAAGTGGAGCGAAACGATCAGTCTGAAGTAGGGCAAGGGAACACCGGGCGGCTCTCCGGTCCTTTTCGGAGAGCCGCCCGAGCGCCAAGAGCAGAACACCAAGGAGTTGTTTATCGTGTTGATCGGCAAGCGAGGGTTCGGTGTGGCCGGCGTGTGCGTGGCTCTGCTGGCCGTGACGGCTTGCGGGGTTTTCGGTTCTCCTGCCGCACCTCATGTCACGGAAGACCAGTTGACCGGAGCCTGGGCCGGTGACTGCGGGGCCGGCCTCGACGTGAGCGAGGACCACACGTTCACGGCCAAGGACTTCCCCGTGGACTTCAAGGGAGTGGGCACGAAGCCGGAGCTGGTCTCGGGGAGCGGGACGTGGCGGCTGGCCCGCGCCGTGGAAGGCGTCTCGCCGCAGGAACTGAGCCTCTATCTGGGGGACCGGGGCTTCGACCTCGAGGTGCGCGGGAGCGCCGAGGAGATCCAGTTGCACTGGTCGGTCGGGGACCCCGATTACGCCTACCACTGCAAGTTCACCGCGAAGCCGGTGAAGTAGCTCCCCCCTCTTCCCCCACCCCCGAGGGGGTGGCCCGCACAGCAAGGGACCGGTCCGGCCGCATCGCGGTCGGGCCGGTCCTTTCGCGTCGGGGCCGATCGGCACGCAGCGTGCCGCACCGGTCGGTCCGGGTCCGCCGACACGGCGGGATCACGACTCTGCATCTCATCGGTGAGCGGAGGTTGATGGTCCGGTTTGGGCATGTCGGGGCGTGTAGCGTACGCGCGTTCGATGACTCATCTCCTTAGAGGACAACCCATGGCCACCCCGCCTCCGCCGCACCCTGTCGACCCCCAGCCCTTCCCGCAGCCCGCCGAAGGCGCCGCGCCCGCCGCGCCCGCGCAGAAGGGCGGCAAGGGCAAGAAGGTCCTCCGGGTGGTCGCCCTGCTCGTGGTCGCCGTCGCGGTGAAGTTCGGCATCTCCTACTTCTTCAACGCCCCCGTGCACGCCAAGGCCGGCGACTGCGTGCAGGTGACCGGCAGCGACACCGACCCCAAGGTGTCGACGAAGGACTGCGGAGACAAGGACGCCAACTACAAGGTCGTCAAGGTCGTCGACGACACCTTCGACGTCAACGCCTGCGGCGAGGTCACCGAGGCCGCCCTCGCGCAGCAGTGGGAAGAGGAGAAGTTCGTCCTCTGCCTGGGCCCGGTCAAGTAACCCCCCGACGGTGAGGGCCGGGAGTACGCGCCCGCAGGCGTGACCCTGTCAGGCAGCGACGTGACCGGCCCGTTCAGCTACCTAGGCGCTGGCGGATTCCAGATCGG